>JAYTHU010000160.1:0-28263 GCA_043732305.1 Oligoflexia bacterium | reverse complement strand
AATAGACCATTTTATGATTTTCGCCTTCGGGAACACGATTCAATCGCAGGTACAACCGATCGAGCTCTAGTTATTGAGAGTCTTGATAGCATCCAAGGTTTGTTAAAAAATCTCAGGTTTTCAGGACAAGGGAAGCTCGTGCGGAGATTTTTCATGAGTCTAAACAGCCGGAGTCCTCTGAGTATGCAAAAACGAATGGTGGTTGCTGAATATAATTTCCCTGAATTTTTGGAATCACTGAAAACACAAATCAGACAAATGAGTGGTGTTAAACTCTCGTACAGTCGGCCATCTGTATTGGCTGCACTGACCCAAACATCGCAATTTAAAATCAGAAATTGCTTATTGAAATTGCAAGATTTGGCCATGAAGTAACGATCTAGAAATCAAGGGGACCGGGGATTGGGAAAAATTTTATTTGTTACTTTTGTGAATTTGCTGAGTCTTTCAGCCGTGAGTGCTGTTGCTAGCCCGATGAGCAAACGTTCCAGTGCTTGCGAAGTCGCCCTTAAGAGATTCTGTGAGTTCGGTATCACTCGGGAAAAGCTTCCGATCCTCATGCAAACCCAATCTGTTATTACTATGACCAAGCTACCAAATGGAATTCGTTTTGCAACAATCCATGCCCCGGATGGTTCCTCTGTGGAAAGTGATCATGTTCACAGTACGATAGATGTGGGAGATGGTCTAAAATTAGATCTAACTTTTCGTTCAGCTGCCGGCATTGGTAGTGACGTCAGTAAAGAATATGAAACTGAAACTTCAAACGTGACTTTCAATTACACTGCGGAACCAAAGAATGATCTCGTCATGGACAAATTTGTTTTGATCTATGAAGATACTCCCAAGCCAGCTGTTTTTGACAAAGAATACACCCGGATATCTCTTATTCAAAAGCAAGATCACCTGCTGGAAATAACCATCACGGTGGGCTATCGCTTTCCATATTCGGAATCTGATGCTCTATTCGATGAAATAGAATTTAAATTCAAAGACGGTCAGTTCGTGGGAGTCCAAGGTCTGAGTCAAACAGCCAGAGAAAATCTTGTTTGGGGTTCGCCCAAAGGGATGCGCGAAGTGAGGGGGACAAACAAGGCTTTTCAGTTTGGTTTTAAGAATCAGACTGCTGGTGAATTATTTCACGAAGTTTTTGGAATGCCATTGTCGCGGAAGCCTGGAAAACTTGGTTTTAATGTTCTTCCTCAGGATCAACTGACAGATGCGGTGATGAATGCCGTCATTCATAATCGTCGCGTTGATTTAAAACACCTGGTCAGATAAGCCTGTTTAGCGAGAGATCACTTTAAAATCAAAGCTTGCTTGCTTGCCGTTGATGATGAAAACCGCTTTGAGTGTTTCGCCGGTTTTGATTTCACGCGTGGCGCCGAGTAACATAAGGTGGTGGCCGGCTGGTTTTAAAAGCAGGAATTCAAGAGTTGGAATAGTTATATTTTTAGTTAAACGCATAGTGGAAATGTCATTTTAATCTTCTGCCGTTTCATGCATTTCTGCAGATTTAAATCCTTGCATAGAGATCACTGATATTTTAGCGGGCAACTTAGAAAGATTTTTAAATTCTCCATGTCCGGCCGTTATCTTAGATCCGTTCACGGGTGCATAGACATACGGATTTCCGATCTGAAGAATGGGGGGCATCAGCATCCGCCCCTATCTTGAATCCGAAAACAGTAAGTAGTAAAAAAAGAAGCTTCATTGACTGATTCTGCAGCGGAAATCTCGAGTTCCATACCTAAAGTTTGAGTAATTTTGGCGAATGTTTATCGGCAGCGACTGGGCCAGCAAAGTTTCTTTCCGCCCGGCATCAACAAATACTGTTAATAGGCCACCTTCAACAGATTTCTCTATGTAATTGGCTACAAATTTTTCTTCGAGAGTGGCAATCACAACTGATGCTTCACAACTGGATGGGTCAAAAGGCTCGGGTTGCGTGTCCGCAATATTTCCGAAATTTGAGCTTGATACGATATATTGTCCTGAGGAGATTTCTAGCAATTCCTGACAAAGCAAAAACGCCTTTGGATTTAAACATGGTCCTTGTCCAGCCTGAGCTAAACTTCCGATAGAAATAAGAATAGTTGTAACAATGATACTTTTCATTAAAACCCCTTTCAAGTTTTGCTTATTGCGGACTCAGCATACCTGGAAACTCTTGTGTCATAAAGAAGCCGTCTGCAAGTGGCCCAGAAATAGGCTCGACAACCTTTTGCACTGTCAACACCGCCGCCTTCTGGCTAAAGAGCTGAGTCATGTAATTGTACATCTGTGTTCCTCGAATAAACATTCTCCATGGATTATCCTCAGAAGACATATTGTCACTCAGAGGTGATCCGCTTGCGCCGGAGTTTTCATTCAGGAAATAATAGGTTTCTTCCCGTTGGCCGCTATCTACCTGTTCTGCGCAGAGATATTTTCCTTTGGGATGAGCCGTTGTTCCTAATTGTTCTTCAAGGGCAGGGCTAGGAATAATCAACAAACATGACCTGGTTGTAGCATCGATGGAAAATTTGAAAGCATCGGATAACACATTCATTGCACGAACTGAATTTGAGCTTGTCGTGTTTTTGGTCGTTGTGTCCACGCCAGTGGTCGTGTACCACTCTTGGCCGCGTGACATTTTTGCACCAAGGGAAGCGGAAAAATTAAACGGTGCGGGCAATATTTTCCCGAAGTCGACTCCGATTCCTCCACCAATGGCTGCTGTCACTGAGTTGGTACTATTGGTGCTAGTGCCTTTGCTCTGCGAATTGCTTTGTGAAAAATCCATACCGACAGAAACAGATAAGTTTTCTACTGGCAAATGACCAATTTCTCTAGGAACAGGATTATTTATTTTCTCAACAAAATCTCTCACTCCGGCCTTGATCATGGTGTCTGAATTTGCGACGCAGCTCAAGTAGGCCGCTTTATTTTTCGCATAATCAATACTGCCATTGAAATACTTGTAGCAAAGAGACGCTCCAAAATGCTTGAGATCATCTGGAGTCAAGGTTTGCTTGGTCTTCATTTTGTTGAAGATCGCCATAATATCGAAGGTTTCTACGACTGGAATTTTTTGAAAAGGAATTTTTGCTCCCTGAAATGTAACGGCGGATTTATCTGTCGGAACAAAACCTGAGTACTTAGCAAAGACATCAATCCCTGTCATTTGCACTTGCTGTGCCTGAATCACTTGCGTTTGCATGAGAATAGCACGCGCGTTCAAATCAGACGGAATCAGATCAATACCCTGACTTCCTCCTCCTGCGATGGGTGAGAGAGTTCCTTCAAATGAACTTTCGGAAAAAGTATCTGGCTGATCAATGGATACGACGGTCAGAACTCCGGTCAGTCTGCTGGCGAGAGCTGCAATATTATTAAACTTCAAAGTGACGTCATAAATGAATCTTCCAATTGAAGCTGACGTTTCAAATTGATTGGCGGACACCACATATTTTTGTAGATCATTCGGAGCGGTAGTTTTTGAATTATAACCTTCGCTCAAGAGAACAAAATAAAATCTGAAATTTCCACCGTTGATATTTTGTGCCACAACCCCTTGGTCAAATGTTCTTCGCAACACGGCTGAGGTGAACTTCAATCGATATTGTTGGGCGAGTGTGAGTCCCAGAGCTGAATTGATCTCATACTTATCAAAATCTCTTTTTAAAAATTGCATCGTCATGCTTGAGATAAAACTTGGTTTCTTTGCTTTCGAAAGGATTGTCGTGCGAATGTCTACTCGAACGGAATAACTTACTCCGGTGGAATTGGTGGACTTGATCTCTTGGCCGCCAGCTGAGTAATTCACAATAGAAGGATCGGCTGCTCGGGCAGCTTCTCTTTTGAGAAAAATTAATTTGTCACCGTTCCAGGGGTCATAAGCGAGCTGCACGGTTTCGCTTCCACTATGGCCTTCGACACCAGTAATAACTCTGGTCATTCCCATTTGTGTTTCATCTTGAACAGACGCAAAAGAAATCAGCTCTTGCCAAACAAGACAGCCTCTTTCATCGGTTGACTTGGTGATGTTCACACTGCCCGCAGAAATTTGAAACTGCAGACCTGGGATCGGTGCCATCATTCCATTGTCCTTCACGCAGGCGGTGAAGTTTGCGAATTTGCGATTTACAAATTGCGAATCCGTTAAAGTGTCAGAAGTAAAACTTCCCGTTACCGAGTCCACGTAAAAAGTGGCATTGCCCGTGTTATTTCCCACGTGAGTGTCCTTTCGGGCACAGGAATTAAGAGTGAGCACAGCGAAACAAGATAGAACGAGGGGTACTGCAATGCGTGCTGATTTACAGAACATCATATTTTGCCTCCAAGCCTAAGTAATACATTTCTCTGTTTGCTAAATAACGACTAGGTAAAATCAAACTGCTATTAGTGTAATTTCCAAAAAAAGTGATTTTTTCTTTTATCAATTCAACGGCCATTCCTACTGTAAAACCTTGGCGATCAAAATAACGGTAAGGCAGAATGGTGTAAGTTGCGGGAGTGACATCGGCTCCAACTTTAAAGTATTTCAAAGCTGGGCTGATTTTTATGTTTCCCAGTTTTGCCGTGAGTTCGACAAAGCCCTGAGCGCCAAAATTTCGATCCGAAGGAGCTTCGGTGTTTTGAATGATAGACGTCCCTAGTTTCATATTCAATGTTCTATCAAGGTGGGTGACCGCCTCCGCTGATGATTCTAGTCCTGAGAATCCGATGGAAAAATGAGTGTTGGGTCCAATTCCTGAAAATGAACGAATATCATTTCCTATAAACATGCTGTCTGAAGCCACGTTGCTGGAAAGATTTCCATATTCAAAGTGGGTGACTGCCATCTTCACTTCAGTTCTGAGAGCTTTTATGTCGGCTTCGTACTCCAAAGTTTGTGTCAGAAAGAAAGCGCTCGGAGCATCGTCGATTATTCCTGGAGTGACCGTTCCCGAATTAGGAATCAGCTCGCTCGCTATAAGAATAAATTTATTTTGTGGATTAATTGGGATCTCATATTTTTCTGATGCGCCTGCAGATCCTTCTTCGGAGACGATGGATCTGATTGGATTGATAGCTTGATAAATAATCCCGCCACTGAGTGTGAGGCCGGGAAGTGGATTGACCACAAGCGCTGCCGAATCAATGAAAAGCGCTCTGGTGGCTTTTCCTTCTTGCGTGAATCGGCTTTCCGTATTTGCGGATCTAAAAAACAATTCGAATTGAAAATCAAGGGCAAGCCACGAATTGTATCTGGCATTTATGTGCGGGACTATATCCGTGAACGCGCCACCCTCTTTAAAATAATTGTCAGTGATACTGAATGCTTCACCGTACACCTCCACATCTGCCTTGTATTTTACAGAGTTTATTTCAGTTGGTGAAATAGATTTTGTTAATGTGGATGTTTCGTCGATCACCGGTTGCCCGGTGATCTGATTTTCTTGTGCATTCGCTGTAGCGATCCCCATCACTACGGCAAACACATAAAGTGTTTGTACTTTTGTCACTGGGTCCCCCTCCCGGTTACATATAATTTATAAACGAATGTAAACCGCGAAGGCTACAAGAATAATGAAAAATATTCCTTCATTTTTTGACAGATTCCTAGAATAATAAAAAATTTATAATTCGTCGGTAAATCTGTGATGATCTTAATTTCCAGGTTATTTTCAATCAAAGATCCGCTTGCTTCGGAACGTTAATAATCAGACAACTAACTGGACGTGTACTTTCACTCGAACCGGGGGGTTATCGATGAGGGGAATTCTTTTTTTATTTCTATCGTTTTTATTTTCATCCGCAGATTCTTTTTCAATGGGCGTTTCTTCGCCAGGAATTATCGAGGCGGCCGGTGCAGCCACTCAACCAGAAGGTTTCTCCGAAAATTTAAAAGACCTTGTGATTCATGGGGGGATAAAATCTTTCAATGAATTTGGTCGTGCCAGAGAGCTTGAGAATCCAAGTGGCCGGAGACTTTATTCGAAGAATGAATATTTCGCGACGGTGCAGACAAAATCAGGTTGGGGTTTGTTTGCTCAAGGCGTGGAATCACAAAATTCAAATGGCAGTCGCGGCCGAAGTACCACGGCGCCAGAGGATCCAAGTATAGGCATTCTTCATCCTATCTATGAAAATGACAAAGTAAAGATGTGGGGCCTAATGAAAGAATATCTCCAGGTCGGGGATTATTCTGTGCATCAGCATCTTTGGGAGCAGAGTTATTACTGGTACACAGTCGCCAAACTCAAAAATAAAATTAATTTTTTTAACGTTCTAATACCCCGGTATTTTTCGCAGCCGCAATACGCTCCGGATGACACCACATTCTTTATCGAAGATTATCTTACAGTATCAAAGCCACTCAATAAGTGGCTGAGATATGGGATCGGTCAACACACTCAAATGGAAGAGCATCCTGTCACTCTTACGGGCGTAACCTCTGACATCTATCCTTTCTTGAATATTCAAGTTGCGCCAAAATCTTTTCCAATGGTTTTTATCGAGCCTCGAATTCACTTTCCTATTTATGTGAACGGCTCTGTTTATGATGCGCCCAGATTGGTTTCTCTAAATGAAGCACAAGCCGAAATCTACATTCAGGTGGTTTTTTAGTCGGCGTTAAACCTTGCATAAATGTGGTGGCCCATGGTTGATAGTAGTTGATAATTCAACTCATCTTTGAAGGAGAATCCATGGCTCTCACTGCACGTGTAAAAGAGATTTTAAGCTGGTATGGCTCAGACAATCCTGGAGTTCTGGCAAATCTTGCCCGAATGATGAACACGGGACGTCTTGCGGGAACAGGCAAGATGGTGATTTTACCTGTCGATCAAGGTTTCGAACATGGGCCTGCGAGATCTTTCGCCATGAATGCCGCTGGGTATGATCCTCGTTATCACTTTCAACTCGCAATTGAATCTGGATGCAATGCTTACGCAGCACCTTTAGGATTTATTGAAGCCGGCGCTCAAGAATTTGCAGGACAAATCCCAACAATATTGAAACTTAACAATTCTGATTCACTTTTCTTATCCAAAGATCCTTGTTCTGCCATCACCGGCAGTGTCGACGAAGCTTTGCGCTTGGGTTGTTCTGCAATTGGCTACACCATTTATCCCGGGAGTTCTCTGCGAAATGGAATGTATGAAGATTTGCGTGAAATAACCGCTGAAGCGAAAGCTAAAGGTTTGGTGGTTGTGGTTTGGGCATATCCGCGAGGAACTTCTCTGAGCAAAGAAGGGGAAACAGCAATTGACGTGATTGCGTATGCCGCACAAATTGCTGCACAGTTGGGTGCACATATTATTAAAGTCAAAGCGCCATCATCTAAAGTAGAACAAGCGGATGCGGCTAAAGTTTATGAAAAATTAAAAATTCCCATTGAGAGTCTGGCTGATCGAACAAGGCACGTGATTCAAAGTTCATTTGCTGGCAGACGCATCGTGATTTTTTCGGGTGGTGTGGCGAAATCTGAAGCTGAAGTTCTCGATGAAGTACGCGAGCTCGCCATCGGCGGAGCTTTCGGTAGCATCATGGGTCGAAATGCATTTCAAAGACCTAAGGATGAGGCCATCAAGCTTTTGAATACGGTTCAAGACATTTTCAAAGCGCAAGCACGATGACCCCAACGTTGATTCCAACGTCAAACGAGAATGATAATCCCATAAAAGCGGAAAAAAGACGCAAGCTCAATGATTTGAGAAAAGCGGGAATCAATCCTTACCCTTACAGCTATGATCGAAATACCACTGCCGCGGAACTTCGCACAAAGTATGGTCATCTGAAAGCAACGGAACATCTCGAAGACGTTCATGTGAAAATTGCTGGCCGCGTGATGACCGTTCGAATCATGGGAAAAGTTGTTTTCTTTAATCTTCAGGATCAATCGGGCACGATTCAAATTTATCTGAAAACTACCGAACTCGCACCTGAAGACAAAATTGTTTTTGATCTTCTTGACCTTGGGGACATTGTTGGTGTGGAAGGATTTATTTTCTCCACCAAGACGGGTGAACTCACTGTCAGCTGTAAAAAATTGACGATGCTTTGCAAAACTCTAGAGCCTTTGCCTGACAAGCATTCAGGATTGACCGACATTGAAACTAAATACCGCCAGCGCTATTTGGATTTAGTCACAGGCCCTGACGCACGAAAAGTTTTCGAAACACGCTCTAAAGTTATTGCGGAAATCAGAAGTTTTTTGAATGAACGCGGATTTTTGGAAGTGGAAACTCCTACGCTTCAGCCAATTTACGGTGGTGGGGCGGCTCATCCTTTTAAAACTCATCATCTCGCATTGGATATGACTCTGTTTTTGAAAATTTCTCCTGAACTTTATTTGAAACGCTTGATTGTTGGTGGTTTTGAAAAAGTTTATGATCTTTCAAAAAATTTCAGAAACGAAGGCATCGATCGCTCGCACAACCCAGAATTCACAATGCTTGAATGGTATGAGGCTTACACCGATTACAATTACCAAATGAAACAGTTCGAAGATTTGGTTTCACATGTGGCGATGAAGGTTTGCGGAACAATGAAAGTCATGTATCAAGGCACCGAGATTGATCTCGCTCCTCCTTGGGCCAGACTCACAATGCACGAAGCTATTCAAAAGTACGCAAGCTTCGACGTTGATAAAGCCAGTGATGACGACATTTGGAAAAAAGTAAAAGAGCACGGCTCTCGATTAGAAGCAAAAACTTCTCGTGGCGAAATGATCGCGGAACTTTTTGAAGTGACGTCTGAAAAGCACCTTATTCAGCCCACATTTATTTTAGATCATCCCGAAGAAATTTCTCCTCTGACCAAAAAACATCGCACAAAGCCTGGATTGGTCGAGAGATTCGAACCATTCATTTGCGCGATGGAAGTTGGGAATTCTTATAGCGAGTTGAATGATCCCGAAGAGCAGCTGGCACGCTTACGTGTGCAAGAAAGCAAGCGTGCCTCTGGTGCCGAATTCCATCCCATGGATGAAGACTTTATTCGTGCGATAGAAGTTGGAATGCCTCCCACGGGTGGCGTTGGTTTAGGTATCGAACGCATAGTTATGATTTTAACTGATGAGCCTTCTATTCGAGATATTATTTTGTTTCCCACAATGAGACCTCTCAAATGAAGATTTATGATCTGCCAACCACCGCGTTGAATTTAGTTTTACTTTTTATTTTATTCACAGCAGTGCAGTCCTTCGCTCAATTGCCTGTGCCTCCACAACCTGGCGGACCCAATAGCGGAATATCTGGCGGGAGTATTGGCGCAGTCTCTGACAATCCACCTATTCGCATTCCTCTCCCCGCAATCAATAAAGACAAGCCTGTGGGAACGGTCAAAAAGCCAAAACCTGCAGCCATAGTTATTTTTGATGCTCGTCCTTATTTTGAATTCACACTCAGTCACTTTGAGAAATCACATCCTATTCGCTGGGAAGATTATTCTCAGACTGAAGATGGTTTTAGGAGTGATCTTGATCCAGACTTAAACGCGCTTCAAAGAAAATTAAGAGTGAACGGCGTTTCGCCTGCCACTGAAATTATTGTTCTTGGTGACGGTGTGAAAAGTCGCGGTGAAGAAGGTCGCATTGCATGGATGCTCAACTACTTAGGTATGCCCAATGTGAAAGTTTTTAATTATGATACTTTCGATGCAGAAGCTTTAGGCTTGCGATCCAAAGTTGGTAATATTCATCGAAATCAGCAGCAAGAGCAGCCTGAAGTTGAAGGCGCTTATTGGAAACTCAAGCCCAATGACAAGCTTCGAATCAAAAAAAATCAGCTCGCAGAACTTTTAAAAGCGAAGATCAAAGATTTTACATTGATTGATTTGAGATCAAAAGACGATTTCAATAAAGATCACATCGAAGGCGCTAAGAATTTACCATGGGCGAGTTTTGTCTCTAAAGACGGAAACCCTGTGGACAAAAGCCTGGTAATGCAAATTTTGGAAAAATATAAAATCGATTCTAAAAATAAAATCATTTTCTATTCTCAGAACGGAATAGAATCTGGTTACGCAACATTTGTTCTTACCCAAGCGGGCCTCGCGGCTCAAAACTTTGATGGCGGTTATGATGAGTGGCAAGTCGATTCCGGCAAAATTAAAAAATAGCAAACGACAGGATAGTCTCACCGGCATCCCTCTCGATCCTCTCGAGAAAAAACTCTATATGGTGATGAGCGAGTACCGCAATGTTTTGGAAAATCAAAATGTGGTGGTGGCGGTGAGTGGTGGAATCGACTCTGTTATTCTTCTGAATGCGCTCGTAAAATTGACTGGCCGCCTTAAATATAAGATTTTTGTGGCCCACATCAATCATGGAGTTCGTGCAAAAGATGCGGACGGAGATGAAGCCTTTGTTATTGAAATGGCGAATCGCCTAGGCGTTCCTGTGATCACCAAAAAATTCAAGATTCCCAAACTCAAGGTAAGTGAAAATGCCCTTCGGGAAAGGCGCTACGAAATATTGTTTGATGTGAAACATCAGATGGGTGCGAGCGTGATCATTACCGCTCATCATCGTGATGATTTGATCGAAACAAGGCTCATGAGACTTTTGCACGGCACTGGAATTCACGGTCTAAAAGCGATGACCATCATAAGTCCTGAGGGACTGCTTCGACCTTTTCTGACTTTAACTAGACGCGACATTGAGATTTACGCAAAAAAACTTGGTCTACGTTGGAGAAATGATGCCACCAACAGTGACACCACAAAATTTAGAAATTGGATCAGACGCAACTGGATTGCTAGGCTGAGGATGGATCACCCTGGTTATGTAGATAGCCTCTTTGAAAGTCTAGAGAGGCTAGTAAAAGCCACTGAAGGTCTGACTGTCAAACAGGGTTCGGCCAACACCAAAATCAAAGTGACGACTCCCGCCGCTGGCGCAGGGAAGGTTTCTGTCACTGTGCTTGATAGAGAAGCTTTAAAGAAACTTTCGGATCACGAGCAAGATGAAGAGATTTACGCGTTTTTGCGTCAGAACACATCGACGAGAGTCACGTCTAGCCATGTCAAAGAGTTTAAAAAGCGACTTCAGACTCCCCGAAAATCTTTTGGATTTCGAGTGGCCACTCAAGATTGGTCTGTCGAGAACTACTTCGTGCATCGCAAGTCTTGACATAAGACGAGAAAATACTCATGTTTAGCGGTAGTAAACGGGAGTGGATTTGCTAAACTAAATGCAATAGTATTTTTCAGAGAGGAATTCCCATGAAACAATCACAAAAAACTCTGGCGCTCTGGGCGAGTCTCATCCTTTTGGGTGTGATTTTGTATCACTTCTATGATCATCGCGCGTCGACTTTAATTGCCGATTACAACTTTTCGAAATTCATAAAATCCGTGCAAGCGGGTGAAGTGACTGATGTCACATTTCGTGACACTGGCGAAATTCTTGGCGAAGTAAAGCCCGAATTTGAATCCAAGTACAAGGGCAAGCAATTTCACATCACTGGCAATACTGGTGATGAAGTTCTGAAAATTGTAATGGCTGCAGGAATAATCCCAAATTATGAAAACACTGAGCGGACAAGTTTCATTCATGCGCTTTTTGTAAATTGGTTACCGCTGATATTTATCTTTGTGATGTTTCTTTTATTTATGCGGCAAATCCAAGCGGGTGGCGGAAAAGCCATGAGCTTTGGAAAATCTAAAGCAAAACTTCTCACTGAAAATAAAAACCGCGTGACGTTTAAAGATGTCGCTGGTGTGGAAGAAGCTCGTGAAGAATTATCTGAAATTATAGATTTCCTGAAAGATCCCAAAAAATTCACACGTCTTGGTGGAAGAATTCCCAAAGGTGTTTTGTTGATGGGTCCTCCTGGAACTGGAAAAACCTTGATGGCTCGAGCTATCGCTGGAGAAGCGGGTGTTCCATTTTTTAGTATTTCCGGTTCTGACTTTGTTGAAATGTTTGTCGGCGTTGGCGCAAGTCGAGTCCGCGATTTATTTGAGCAAGGTAAAAAGAATGCCCCCTGTATCATCTTTATTGATGAGATTGACGCTGTCGGAAGACATCGTGGTGCAGGAGTTGGCGGCGGTCATGACGAGCGCGAGCAAACTCTCAATCAACTGTTAGTTGAAATGGATGGGTTTGAGAGCAATGACGGAGTAATCCTTATTGCTGCAACCAATCGTCCTGATGTTCTCGATCCCGCACTTCTTAGACCCGGTCGTTTTGACAGACGTGTGGTTGTGAGTAAACCTGACGTTAAGGGGCGCGAGCAGATTTTAAAAGTTCACACTCGTAAAACACCAATGGCTGTTGAAGTTGATCTTGGAAAAGTGGCGCGTGGAACTCCTGGTTTCTCCGGCGCAGATTTAGAGAGTCTTGTGAATGAAGCTGCACTCATGGCTGCTCGCAAAGGAAAAAACAAACTTGATTCCGATGATTTTGAAACCGCGAAGGACAAAGTCATGATGGGTGCTGAGCGCAAAAGCATGGTTATCAGCGATGAAGAAAAGAAAATCACCGCGTACCATGAAGCTGGCCATGCCCTCGTCGGCAAAAGCATTCCTGGCACTGATCCTATTCACAAAGTTACAATTATTCCTCGTGGAATGGCGCTTGGACTCACGCAAACTTTGCCTGAGAAAGATCGCTTGAATCTCACCAATGAGGCTGCGGAAAACAATATCGCATTCTTAATGGGTGGAAGATGTGCCGAAGAAATTATTTTCAATAATCACACCACCGGTGCTGGAAATGACATTGAGCGCGCCACCGAAATTGCTCGACGCATGGTTACCGAATGGGGAATGTCTGCTTTAGGGCCTCTCTCTTACGGAAAACGTGAAGAACAAATTTTCTTGGGCCGAGAAATTTCTAAAACTCAAGATTACTCAGAGAAAACTGCAGAGGCTATCGATCAAGAGGTGAAAGCCATCGTGATGAGAAATTACGAAAAAGCTAAGAAAATCTTGAGCGGCAAAGTCGCTATTTTGCATGCTCTCGCTGATGCTTTAGTTCAACGTGAAACGATCGATGGATCTGAAGTTGAAATGTTGTTTTCTGGCAAAACTCTTTCTGATATCGATGCCGAGAGGAAGAAGCGTTCAGACAGTTTGAAGGCGCAAAATTTGGAGGGCATTACTATTGGCCCAGTGGTTGAAGAAACTAAAAAAGATGTTGTACGAATCGGCGGAGGCTCTGATCCCGTTGGAGCTTAATCCGTGACCAATATCTGGCATAACATGGCATTGTTATTCTCCACCTTCCGTCCTATGGACTTGGTGGACATGGTTGTCGTTTGGTTTTTGATTTACCGTGTGCTTCTTTTGATCAAACGCACCCGCGCCGTGCAAATGCTCTCTGGTCTTGGTATTGTCGCCATTGGTTACATTTTAAGCATCTGGCTCGATCTCTACACTCTCAATTGGTTACTCGAAAAATTCTTCTCAAATTTATTTATTATCATCGTCGTTTTGTTTCAGCACGAAATCAGGCGGGGACTTGCACACATTGGGCGCAATCCATTCTTCACCGGTATTTCTGCCGAAGAAGAAACTCATGTCATCGATGAAATCGTGAAGGCGACAATTCAACTGGCGCAGAAGAAAATCGGCGCACTGATTGTCATCGAAAAAGAAATTGGTTTAGAAGATTACATTGAGGTCGGCACCCGCATTGATAGCGCCGTGAACGCAGAGTTAATGAATTCAATTTTTGTGACGTCATCGCCCATTCATGATGGAGCTTTGATCATTCGCGGTGGAAGAATTTCCGCAGCAGGGTGTTTCTTGCCACTGACTCGAAATCCGAATATTGATAAAAATCTTGGCACTCGTCACCGCGCAGCTATTGGTTTGACCGAAGAAACCGACGCCGTCGTTATTGTGGTGAGTGAAGAAAATATGCAGGCAAGTTTGGTTCTTGGCGGACAGATCACCTCTGATTTAGATGCACCTACCTTAAGACGAGCCCTTTACAATTTGTTTAATCTCTCTCAGCATTACAAGCCGGAAATTCCCACCACGCCGGTGCCTAAATCGGGAAAAATCGAGGGCGGCGCGTGAAAGAAAATACCAGTTATAAAATTGTAGCTCTATTGATCACCATGATTTTATGGGTGATCATTTTGGGCAGCAAAGAATCCGTCATGACCAAAATGGTTCCTGTCGAATTTATTCTGCCACATGGGATGACGGTCGGATCTGATGTTCCTAAGGAAGTTGCTTTTAAAGCAGCGGGTCCCCGATTAGTTTTGAAAAAATTCAGCGAGTTAAAAGAACCTCTCGTCATTGATTTGTCTGCAGCTCTTCCTGGGGTCACCACCGTGAGACTCCACGCGGACAGCATCAATACCCCTCCTGGCGTAAGAATATTGAGCGTTTCTCCCAGCACGGTCACTCCTCGATTAGAAAAAATGTTTTCCAAAAGAGTTCCTGTCGAAATAAATATTCGCGGAAAGCTTCCAGACTCAAAAAAACTTTCTTCAATGAGAGTTATTCCGGTCGACGCGGAAATATTTGGTTCCAAAGAAATCCTCACTGCTGTCAAGAGTGTGTCGACTGCGCCCATCGAACTTGAACGAGTGTCTGTGACACAAACTTTAGAAGTGCCCTTGATGTTAGAAGAAATTGGTTTAGAAAAATCCAAAGAAGCTGTCAAAGTGGAGATCATATTGGAATGAGTGTCTCTAAGCGCGATAAACTTTTTGGTACAGATGGTATCCGCGGAACCGCCAATCAATTTCCTATGACAACTGAAATTGCCATGCAGGTGGGAAAAGCCATCGGCTATAAAATTCTCATGGAAAATCAAAATCAAAAAGGTAAAAAACCCAAAGTCCTCATCGGTAAAGACACTCGCTTGAGTGGTTACATGATCGAGCAAGCTTTAGCCTCCGGCCTTTGCTCCATGGGCGCAAATGTTATTCTCACGGGGCCGCTGCCCACTCCCGGAATTGCTTTTCTCACCCAAAATATGCGCGCGGATGCAGGAATAGTTATTTCTGCCAGCCACAACCTGTATCAAGACAATGGTATTAAAATTTTTGGTCGCGATGGTTACAAACTTCCCGTGTCAGAAGAATTAGCTATTGAAAATCTTGTTCTGGGTGGGGAACTCGGTGAGCATTTACCCACCGCCGATGGCGTAGGTAAAACGGTGCGCATTGAAGATGCAATTGGCCGCTATGTTGTTTATGTTAAAAATACTTTCCCTCAGGCGCTCTCGCTTTCAGGTTTACGTATCGTTCTCGATTGTGCCAATGGTGCCGCCTATAAGGTTGCTCCTTGGGTTTTTGAAGAGCTCGGTGCTGAAGTGATCAAGCTCGGCATTGAACCAAACGGGATGAATATCAATGACAAATGCGGCGCCCTTTATCCAGAAAATGTGGCGCAAGCGGTGGTTGAATATCGGGCAGACATTGGAATTTGTCTCGATGGCGATGCTGACCGCGTGATTTTATGCGATGAAAACGGCAAAATAGTAAATGGCGATCACATTCTTGCCATTTGCGCGATCGACATGAACGACAAAAACCAATTGCCTGGTAAAACAATCGCAACAACTCACATGAGCAACATTGGTCTTTCTCAAGTGCTGAAGAAAAACGGCATCAAGATAATCACGACCGACGTTGGTGATAAAAATGTAGTCGAAGCGATGAAAGCTGGCGGATATGTTTTAGGCGGAGAGCAATCAGGGCATATTATATTTCTTCAACACGGGACAACCGGTGACGGATTGATTGCGGCACTAAGAGTGCTTGCGGTCATGGTGGAAAAAAAGAAAAAACTTAGCGAACTTTCATCGCACTTAAAAGAAATGCCCCAGGTTCTACGCAACATTCGTGTGAGTCATCGGAAAAATCTAGATGATATTCCAGAATTGCAAACGGCTATCAACCGCGCCGAAGACAGACTTAAAGATCGCGGACGGGTGTTCCTTAGATTTTCTGGGACTGAACCGTTGGTCAGAATTTTAGTCGAAGGGCCAAAGCTCGACGATATCAATCTCATGGTCGAAGAAATTGCAGAAATTTTGACACGAGAACTTTCGTGATTCGGCTTGGGTTGAACATTGATCATGTCGCGACACTGCGTCAGCAGCGAGCGGGTTTGGTGGAATACCCTGATCCTATAAGGGCCGCACAAATTTGCATGGAAGCTGGAGCCGATCTCATCACTGTTCATGTGCGTGGAGACCGGCGGCACATTCAAGAAGCCGATCTCGCTAAGCTTTCTCAGCCTTTTCAGCTCTCGAAAAATATCCAACCGAACTTTCCCATTAATTTGGAAATGGCTGCGACTGACGAAATGCTCGAGATGGCGCTTAAATATAAACCGTTGATTGTTTGTCTGGTTCCCGAAAAGCGAGAAGAGCTGACGACCGAAGGTGGATTGAATGTTTTTGGGCAAAAAGAAAACATACACCGAGTGACCTCAGTGCTTAAAGCTGCAGGAATCAAAGTTTCTCTTTTTATTGAAGCTGATGAATCTCAAGTTCAAGCAAGTTTTGATGTTGGCGGAGACGCAGTCGAGTTTCATACCGGCCATTACGCTAATTATAAATCGACAGAAACTGTGAGTGCTGAGTATGAGAAATTAGAAAGAGCCTGCAAGCAGGCCCACTCTCTAAAACTCCACGTGCATGCTGGTCACGGTTTAGATTACGAAAATATTTCTAAAATTAAACATCTGCCATTTTTAGAAGAGGTAAATATTGGACACGCCATTATTTGTGAATCAGTTTTTGTTGGGATGGCTGCTGCGGTTAATCGGATGAAGAGTTTGCTAGCCATATGAGAAATCATTTAAAGAAAATCGTAGGGAAATTCCAATCGACCGAAGTTTTAGATACTGGAAAACATGCTAAACTTTTTGCACAAAATATCAAAACTCCATCCATAATTTTTCTTTCAGGAGATTTGGGCTCCGGAAAAACGGAGTGGGCTCGCGCTTTCGTGAGAGCCTATTTGGAAAAAAAGCAAATCGTTGTGCCTTCGCCAACTTACAGTCTTCTAAATATTTATGAAAATGGACCCAAAAAAGTGGCCCATCTTGATTTGTATCGCGCACAATCTCTTGAAGATTTAGAGAGTCTCGGATTTTGGGATCTGGTCAAAGGCAAAATGGTTATTTGCGTGGAGTGGGCGGATATTTTAATTCAACATAAAGAATTGCTTCCCCCGGGCCGAGATATTTTTGTATTGAATTTAGCTCTTGGTGGTGGCGAAGGAACTGAGTTCGATAGAAAGTTAGACTGCCGCCTTTTGGATATGACTGTCCCGAGCCCCGGGGACAGCTAAAATCACTTTCATTTGATCACTAAATAATTTCGCGGCGACTTCCAATGAATCTATGTTTATTCTCTGACCCGATTGCTTGGTGCACATCCCAAGTAATAGGCATTCGACTTCTTCAGGACCTGTGATGGGAATGATGGTCACATGCTCGGGTATTTTCCCGCCATTGACTTTATCAAAGAATTCTTGATTGATAGAATTGGTGACTATTGCTCCATGAAACGGGTGCAATGTGTCTTTGGCAATTTTAAAAATACAAGGTTGATCAATCATAACTTGAACAGGATTCGGTAGCAGCTGCCAGTTACCGGTCCACTTGTGGCTAGTCATGTTGTCGTCTTTGAGATTTAGAACCATTATCTCTTCAAAAAATGTTCGCCATGCTCCCATCATCAGACCGCAGAGATCATCGTAACTTCGACACATCTTGGCACTGTTTGTGACGACATCAAACGGAATGGCTTGAATGTTACACAGAATATCAGTTGATGTGTTGACCGCGACTTCAACTTGGAATTTCGGGACTTGCGGCGGAGCTATTGGTGCCGGTGGCTTTGGTGGTGATGCGTGGGGTTTTAGGATTGAATCGAAATTGAATGTCAGAGCACCTGGTTCATCAACTACTGGAACTGGCTGAGGCGAAGGTAATGCCGCTAGAATCACCACAGGATTTGGTTCTGCATTGTCATCTGAGAGAACGGAGACGGTATCAAAGTTTATATTTAATAAAACTTGTTTTGATGTGTCTTTGAATCCCTGGGGAATTTCTTTTTTAATGACAGCTATTTCCCAAAGACCAAACCATTTTTTTAATCCGGTCCATGAAGCTAAAACAAAAACCGGTTCAAGAAGACTTGATTCAATCGCAAAACTTTCTTTGCTGACGGCTTCAGAACTAATTTTTGCAAAATAGTTTTTACCATCCCATGCGCCGATGGGAATGATTCCGGCAGCATACATTTTTTCGTATTCGAAAGTTTTGAGATGTTCAAGATCGGGTTCTTTGTTGAAAAATTCTTGTTTCAGCCACGATAACTCAACATGATTTTTCAAGTCTTCGACATATTCGAGCTCTTTGATGAAACCTTTTTCGATGGCCATAACCACTGGATGACATTTCTGTAGCTCGGCATCTCTCACCAGAGATTCCCAAGCTCCATCATTGATCTGTAAGTTCTTTAAAGGATTCATACCACCATCTTTCGACAAAATTTCGAAAGAGCTTGAGGGCAGATGGGTCTAGTCTAGGTGCGCTATCGCAGAGTAGGATAGTTCGGAACACCTAAATTACTCCGCCATGTTCCAACAAAATCCCAAACGCCGCTAGACATTGGATTATTCGTTGGATTATAAAAGAAAATCGCATTGGGTTGAGTGTTGGATAAAATATTATTTATTCCACCGCCGCCTGTGTTTGTGCAAGAGACGCCAGCGTTCGCGCGATAGTTATTTGAGGATTCTATTAAGCATCCTACTCTATCCGTGCCCGTCACATTTCCCCTACGAAGCTGTCCACAACACCATTGTTATTGTCCGTGCCAACGATCCCTCCGACTGCAGATCCAGTAGCAACGACATATGCAGCAGAGAAAGATGTTAAAATATTGGTCCAAGCAGCGATTCCAGCGATGCCTCCAACTTTGCGGATACGGGTCGGTCACTTTGGTCCAATGATCTTCAGGGCCATCGGCAGTGGAACCCGTATAATCCCATGTGTTCATCGGAGATTGGGTCATGTCCTTGAACGTGGCAAGTGACGGAACGGCAGTTCCATTGTTTGTACAGGCACCGTTTCCAGTACAAATTTCGCCTGGCCAATAAGAACTGTTTATCTGTGGGTTGAGAAATCTAGACAAGTTTCCAAAATTATTTCCTTGAACGCCTGCGGCAATATTTCCAGAGTAAAAAGAATTGTAAATATCTGCGCCTGTCACGGTACCCACTGCTAGTCCTGTTGTGTTTAGAGTTACGGTTCAGGTGAGTATGGCGCTGCAGGTAGTTCTGGCAATTGCAATTTTGCCAGAGTCATAAACAGACTGAGTCCGCCCCAAAGTTTTCTGCAGCCGGAAAGTAAGATGGCTGCACTAGATACTGCCATTAAAATTTGAATCGAGGTCAGAATTTTCCTGCCATAACTTTCCATAAGGAAATCTTTCTCCCGTTAACGTACAACGTATAAGTCCTGGCTATTATTTTTCGATGGAAAATCGAAAAAACTAAAGAGAATAGGGGTTTAAACACAATTGCGCTTGCGTCGCGCTGGCTAGCTTTGTAACATTTTGGTATGAATAAAAATTTGATTATAGTGCTTGCGTTGCTCACTGGTCTGTTGAATGCATTTGGCGTCACTAACGCCTATGCGGAAGTCGATTCTATAGACGGTGCAGCCAGCGAAATTATAACTCCAAAGACTACAATATCCCGAAAAACCTTACGCGGAATTGCCTCTTCAGCAGGTATAGAATTAGGTGGGAACGGGGCACTGTTGATTTCTGATCCTACTGTTCAAGCATTCGGCGCCGGTGCCGGATATCAAGGTAGCGCATTTTTCACAACGTGGGACGACAGAAAGATCGGCGGGAAATTCCGAATTGAAACGGTGAGCATGCGCCAAGAAGCAGCGCAAAAAACCAATACAAGTTTTTTGATTCCCGGAAGTTCCCTCAAATCCCTGAAACAAAGTTGGACAGTGCTCAGCTTAGGTGCCGAGGGGCATTTTGTAGCACAGTCGCAAACTGTTTTTTGGGAAGGAATGCTCGGCTATGGGATTGGATCTACTTCGTGCAACGTGGGCGTGACGTCAGGTTTGCCTGATCAACCCATCACCGAATTATCACAAAGTTGCAGCAATGGATTTATCGTTTCGGGTGGAGTCGGAATCAAAAAACTATTTGGCGAACACATTGTTGGCATCATGTCAGTCCGTACTATGTTTTTACTCGGACCAATTTACAACTCTACTTCGCTCTCATCAAAAACTTTAATCCCATTCCCCATTATGTTCAGCGTCGGCGCTGCCGTGCCCTTTGGCCTAGGCAATTAAATTTTTAATTGCCAGAATTTGCAATCGACCGGTTTTTCTCCTCGCTATCGAAGAGCTGTTAGTGTTCGAAGCTGATAGAGAGGTAAAAAGGTTCAAGGCGATATTGTGTCCATGAGGATGTGACGTTTGGGGCTTTCTGGGGAGTGTTGAAGGAGCTATTGATTCTTTCCATCTGAAATCTATAGCCTAAATAAAATTGGTTCATGAAGTTCCATTTGACTGCGGCAAATCCGCCGTAGACATCTGTCACCCATCCGCTCATGCCCTCAACGTTTCCGATGGGTTTGAAATAGAAAAGTTGTCCTTGAAGTTTCAATGCTGCGGATAGTGAAACGGTCACCCGTGATCCGATCAATGGACCACTTGCGGAAATACTTGTGGATTCACTCGACGGAGAGTTTTCAACTTCCAATAAATCCATGATGCGGTAGCCGGCAATTAGTTCTTGATTAAATCCTTTAGATCCAAACCGCAAACGAAGTTGCAAATCCGTTTCTGAAACCGTGTCATTGAAAGTTTCAACGGACATTGATGCTGTTCGCTCTGCTAAAAATATCCCCATGCTTTCGAAAAAATAATATCCGCCAAGAAAACCAATGAAGGTGCTGCTAGCACTGGACTGCTGAGAAATCTGAGACGTTCCCGAAGTTTGTCTGGCCGAACTGGTGGTGTAAAGATCGTTGAACGGACTCAGCGAAAACTCAAGTTCGTAATTGCCTTTGGAAATCACATCATTTCGCACTTCGAAATTTTGCGAATCAGAAGCTAGCCCCGGAGTATTTTTTGCTTCTTTGGTGACGACCCACCATTTATATTGGCCGGGCTCCTCGTATTCGTCCATGAAAGTGTCTTTATCCAAATCCTTTTCAGTTTTAGAAAAAAGTTTTTTTTCTGAAGTGTATGACTCAGTTTTTTCATAGTGAACGTCTGTAAAGTGCGCGTGGGAATCTTTTTGCCATTCGAAAGGCACCGATCTATAAGCTGCAGAAAGTCCGTCTTTAGTCGGCTTAATAAGTACAGGTGCCGTGAAAGGTTTTTTAATCACTGTGAAGGCTCGTGATGTTGAGTAATCAGAGGTAACTTCGTTTGCTACAGATCTGACTTTCCAAATGTATTCGCCCTCGGGCAAAGTGGCAGTCTTGAATTTTAATTCTTTAGATGGAGACTCGAGAACTTTTTCTCCACTCGATTTAGAAATTAAAATCTCATAGGCGGAATTTCGCATATTCGTTTTCCAAGTGAAGTCGATTGTTGGGGCTACTTCGTAATATGAAGTTTCAAAACCAGCCGCTGGAGTGAGAAGTTCGGGCGCATAGGGATCTACCAACAGTGCTCCTAGTGTAGACCATTTTCCAGGGTGACCTTTGATATCGATCACGCGCACGCGATAATAATATCGACCAATATCTATGGGGGCAGAGTAGGCGGGTTTGTCCGTTGCACCTTGTGCTGCAATCACTTCAAATTTCTGCGATTTAGAAACTTGTATTTCATATTTAATTGCGCCGGCCATGGGGGCCCAGCTGAACTCGACATCTCTAGCAAAAGTTTCCGTAGCGAATAAAACTATTATTGAAATCGAAGCACCAACTAAAAATGAGCCAGCTCGATTTATTTTTCTATTTGGAAAAGGTATCATCATTTCACCACCGGTGCATTGAGTTGAGGAGCGTCCATTTGTTCTACTGGCCCAACACTAAAAGTCCTCGCATGCCCTACCGATCCTTCTTGACCATCTTTATCTAAGGATGAGACAGACCATTGGTATTGACCCTCGGGAAGGCGTGGAGATATCACATTGTCTTCTGCAACTACTTTATCCATTACTATTTTCTTATCAGCTGGCGAAGGACCAAGTTTTTCGACATTGATGTGGTATTGAACCGCAAGTAACACGGGTTTCCAGGTAAATTTCACGCCGATCAAATCATCGGTTTCAAGTTTGGCTTTGTCATCAGGTGAAATCAACTGCGGTGGAACTATTATGTTCACATTGCGCAGAAGAAAGCTTGAAATAGAACTTATTTCAGTAAGCAGTTGATTGGTTGGCGAAGTGCTTGACAGTCTCCAGTAGTATTTACCTTTAGCTGTGAGTGTGGCTTCTTGTGAGAAACGTTTTAAATCCTTAAAAATTTGGGAGTTTAAAAAAGCTGCATTATCCGAAACTTCCATCGTGATTGAGTCGGGTAGGGGTCTTAAGACTTTCCATT
This sequence comes from Oligoflexia bacterium, assembly GCA_043732305.1. Taxonomy (GTDB): domain Bacteria; phylum Bdellovibrionota; class Bdellovibrionia; order JABDDW01; family JABDDW01; genus JAYTHU01. The sequence continues at coordinate 5,776 of JAYTHU010000160.1, read as the reverse complement.
GAAACAAAATCGGATCGACAATAGCGCCGGAACTTAAAGGTCGGTCCACTTGAGAGCCATCAGGAGGATTCGTCAATGCAAATGCAGACTCAGCCTTGTGATGAGTGAAATTTAATTTGCGAGTTTCACTTCGTCCTATCGGTAATGACGTTGCATTCAAAGCCGTGACACTCCAATAGACGGAAGACTGGCTGTGAATGGTTGTTGCAAGCAACTCGGTTTTTACGACTTGAGTTTTGATAATATTTTTCTGATCTGAATCTGAAGAGATGTTGATTCGGTAATTTTCAGCATCATCCATTTTTTTCCAGCTGAAGCTAATCGGCGCGGCATCGGTGATTGATTCATCCATGCTGGGTTTAATGAGTTCCGGCAATGCAGGGAGTTTAACCTTGATCCCGAAACTGAATATATTTGATGTGGCTAAAATTTCGTTTTTGTCTCCAAAGGCTTTCACTCGCCAGAAATAATTGCCTGACTCAAGATTTTTGATCATCTGGTTTGAAGTCCCTTTGACACCCTTGATGGTTTCTGATTTTACAATGTTTCTGAAATCAGAAGACCTTGCTATATCAAGCATAAAAACTTTTGAATCAAGTGCGCTCTTCCACTGAAGTTCGACTTGATTAGCGGTGGGCTCAAACTGAAACTTAGTTTCATTCTCAGGATAAAAAAGAGTGAGTCTTTTATCACCAGACAAGAGCAGGGTTCTCGTTTCTGAAAAATGATGATGTTTTTGAGCGTCATCCCAACCTACTCGCCAAAAATTATTTCCGGGAGCCAAAGGAGCAGTTACTGCTTGATGAGCCAAAATCTGTTGAGTGGATCCCTTGGGAAATTTGTCGTTTGATGAAATTTCAAAATGCTCGGGCGAAGGAGTTTTATCGACCATGACTGCCCACGTGAATGACTGCATCGTTTTGGGGATGTTAGAAGAAACTTCAGTTTTGTCTTCTGGAGATTTCAGTTGAATCACATTTTTTTCTAATCTGGTTGTTCCTGTGTCAGACAGAATTGTGGATTCATCTTGATCAAGGTTTGAAACTTTAGCGTTCTTATCTGTAATTGTCGCTTTACCCTTGGCCACTGTCACTTTGGTTTTCAATCCGCCATCGTCTGATCTAATTTTTAAACTCGCTCCTAATGTAGCCACTCGATTTCCATTCACCTGAACTTGGAATTTTGGGCTGGTGTTTTCTACGGCAACTTCTCCGGTTTTAAATTTCAGATCAAGGCTGCCTTGAAATTTATCAAACACAACAAGACTGTTTTCGGCAATTTCCACCACTGTGTTGTCCGAAAGTTTGATGGTGGTGTTGCCATCTTTTCCAGTGCGCACGGAATCTTGCAAAAAAATGGTGTCTTTTTTATCCACATCATTCCAGATCACGTCTTGACCAAATTGTCTAAGGACATTTTTTTCTCGACTCACCACTTCGCCGATGGGTTCTCGGTTTTGCGAGACCTCGCCTATAGTCGGGGGATTGTGGTAATCTTTGAAAAGAAGATATCCAGAAGCGAAAATGACAGTTATCACCGGTGCGAGTATCAAGAAGTTTTTCATAGCCAATGATACCTTATTCTCTCAAGCTATAAAAAATTAAATCCGATCTAAAGTGGCATGAAAGTTATATTTGGAATATCCGCAAAGCTTATTTTTATGGTCACGTTCATCGTTGTCGCCGCGATTGGTGGAGTGGTGGCTATTGCCACGGATTTGTTTAAAGACGAATCTGTCACTCGTGTTCAGGAGATGAATAAAGATCTGGCTGAACGTCTAGCTGTGGAAACATTCTCCACTCTAGAGAAATCAGTAGATAAATCAAAATTGGTGTTTCAGACATTAGTTAAAAACGAAGCCGTTGTTAAAGACGCTGAAGCCATGAGTCTCGCTGAAAATATTCTTCGTCAAAACGACGAAATCTTAGATTTCGGTATTTATCGCTGGCAAGGAAAAGAGCTTCATGAAGCTGTTTTTCTGCAAAAACGTGAAGCTCAGGCTGAATTTGAAATGACTCCAGATGTTTTTAAGTCGAAGCCTCTCGCTGTCATGGCGAAAGATTTGACCAAAAGTTTGAAGGAGCCTGTTTACGTATTCAACTCCTCCTACCTCTATAAAAAACCAGTGCTCACTGTTTTTTACCCAGTAAATCCTGATTCTGCTAGTGTTTGGGTAGTCAGAATGGAATTGCGCCAGGAGCCATTCATCAAGGCTTTTGCAAAAAAGCGTCAGGTGAGTTCTTACTGGGTCACATCCGATGGTGTTTTGCTGGTTCACTCAAATCCCAAATTGAGTTTGAAAAATTATGACTTTTCACAATCTCCAATCGTGCAAAAAGCCAAGGAATCCAAGTTTGACAATCTGCAAATGGAATTCTCCGATACTCAAGATGTGAGTTACTTGGGGGCTTTCAAAAGAATTCCCGTCGGTGATTCAATAATCGTCGCTCAGATTGAAACTGAGGTGGCGTTGGCCGCGATCAATCGCGTGCAATTTCGCGCCACGCTCGTTGCTTGTATCGTCGTGGGTCTAGCTTTTCTGCTTAATTTTTCTTTCTCTCAATCACTCACAAGTCCTTTGAGCAAATTGTATCGCGCCACGGAAAAAATTTCGCTCGGTCAATTCAATTTTACCCTCAAAGCGGAATCATCAGATGAAATTGGAGCTTTGACTGTTGCCTTTTCAAAAATGGCTGTGGGACTGCAAGAGCGTGATAAGTTGAAGTCAACCTTCAACAAATTTCATTCTAAAGAAATCGCTGATAAAATTATGAGCGGAGAGGTAAAATTGGGTGGAGAGCGCAAAGTCGCCACTGTGTTTTTCAGTGATATTCGCGGGTTTACCGCATTTAGTGAGCAGCTTTCGCCCGACGAAGTTGTAAAATTTCTGAATGAGTACATGACCGAAATGGTAACGATTGTCAAAAAGCACAAAGGTGTTGTCGACAAATATGTTGGCGATGCGATCATGGCGCTCTGGGGTGTTCCCGAAGCTTCAGGTAACGATGTTGTCAATGCTCTCAACGCTGCGCTCGAAATGCGCGAAGTGCTCGTCAAATTTAATAGTAAAAGAAATGCTGCTGGTAAACCCGAAATTAAAATTGGAATGGGAATTCATTCTGGTGAAGTTCTCGCTGGAAATATTGGTTCCGAAGAACGTTTAGAATACACAGTCATCGGCGATACCGTCAATCAAGCAAGCCGTATTGAATCAGCAAATAAAATTCTTGGCAGCGATATTTTGATTAGTGCTTCAGCGCTAAATATGGTTAGGAGCCAATTTGCTGTTGGTCCTGCGCTTTCATTGCAAGTGCCCGGGCGCGCAGAAAAAATTACCGTTCATGAAGTCATCGGATCAAAAGACAATGCTGGGCAAATTCGTACAATTTTGTCTCCGAGTGATCAAGACAAAATTAAATCTCGGGATTTGCGTGCGATTGACGCTGCTAAGGACGAGTCGTACCATGAGCATGCTGCTTACCTGCAGACTAACACCATGACTGCGGTTCATCCGAGCAATTCGATTCATGCTAACTCTATTTCATTCATGCCTTCTATGCCTCCCGCTCCAGAACGAGCCAACACCCAGGCACACACTGTGACCAAGACCTTTGCGTCTCCGGTACCTGTGCCAGGCGCTGAGATGTGGTTCTTAGTTCGCGATTCGCATAATCAGCAAGTGGAAGGTCCTTATTTTCTCTCGCAATTGAAATCCATTTCGGAAGCACCACAATTCAATATGGATTCAGCTTATGTATTTAGAGAAGGGGATCCGCATATGGTTGCTCTTTTTGAGATGCCAGGTTTTTCTCGCCGAACGGCAGAAAAAATCGCGATGGGTGTTCCCTACGGCATTCCACTCCCCAGTATTGATCTCGCTCGCCGCACTCAGGCCAATCAGTGGTTGGTTTACGGCGTTGACGCCACCATCTACGGGCCCTTCAACTTTGTGCAGCTTGATCAAATGGTTGCTGCTGGAAACCTTAGCCGCACATCCTACATTTGGCAGCCCGGCATGGAGTATTGGATTTACCTGCACCAGATGCCCGGCTTCGAACGCCGAGGCAAAGCCGCCTAAGGTACCAGCTACCTTTTTGTCCAACTTTGCGTCATGAAATATATCAATTAAATCAATGGCTTGCGTGTCACGATTAAACTAGGGCAAAGTGACGGGCTTAAAGTTGGACTATATGTTAGTCTAGCTGGATATATGAGTTCGAGAATTTATCTAGATTACAACGCCACCACTCCACTGCACCCCGAAATACTTCCATTCATATCGGACAATTTGTCCAAGTTTGGAAATGCATCGAGTGTTCATTGGGCGGGCCGTGAGGCAAAAAAAGTTATCACGATCGCACGCGAGTCGGTAGCCAAGTTCATTAACGTCAATGCAACAGAAATTATTTTTACCGCTAGCGGCAGCGAATCGAACAATCAAGCGATCAAAGGAAGTCTCGCTCCTATTGCTGGCGAGGGTTTTTTTTCTGCACGCGAAAGAACAGAAATTTATTATTCTTCAGTTGAACACCCTTCGGTTGTAAAAACAGTTAAGGCCATGGAAAGTCGCGGCTACAAAGCGATTGCAATTCCCGTGAACCGCGATGGGTTTATTGATCTCGATTTTTTAAGAAAGAACCTTGGTCCAAAAACCGCGTTGGTTTCGGTTCAACTTGTTAATAATGAAACGGGAAACATTTTTCCGATCAAAGATATTTCGAAACTTGCAAAAGCCTCCGGCGCCATCATGCATTCCGATATGGTGCAAGCGCTCGGAAAAATCCCAATTGATCTTCAAGATCTTGGCGTGGATTTTGCGACACTCTCTGCCCATAAATTTTATTCTATGAAGGGCACGGGAATTCTTTACGTCAAACGTGGATCCCATTTAGATACTTTCATCGACGGTGGCGGACAAGAACGGTCTCGCCGAGCGGGTACCGAAAACGCCCTCGCGATCGGAAGTCTCGGAAAAGTAGTGGAAATTTTAGGTCCACGTATGAATGGGCAAATCGAAAAAATAAAAACCATGCGGGATGTTCTCGAGCGTGAATTGATCGCAGCCTATCCTCAGTTTATGATCAATGGAACTAAAGCTCCAAGGGTGGCAAACACCATCAACATTACTTGTCCTCAAATTGACGGAGAGACGTTGCTCATCAATTTAGACACTCTTGGAATTGCAGTATCGTCTGGCGCTGCTTGCAGCAGTGGATCGCAGGAGCCTAGCCCAGTGCTTCGTGCGATGGGTCTCACTAGCAGTGAGGCTTCGGAAAGCATGCGCATCAGTTTGGGCTGGCTCACTACGGAACAGGAAATTAAAACTTTCTTGACCGGATTCAAACAAGCTGTAGAACGAATGAGTCAAGTGCAGAAGGTTCAGGCTTTAGAAGGAGATTTGGACGTTTTATGATCCAAAAGAAAAAAGTTTTAGTAGCAATGAGTGGTGGAGTGGACAGTTCTGTAGTTGCGGGTCTGCTTAAAGAACAGGGCTATGATGTCATCGGAATCACCATGCAAGTTTGGGATTATTCCACGTCATGCGATGTCACTCCCGGTCAGGGCACATGTTGTTCTTCAATTGATGTTCAAGACGCTCGAAACGTGGCCGATCTTTTAGAGATTCCTTTTTACGTTATGAACTTGGAGGAAAAATTTCAAGCCTACGTGATTGATCCTTTCGTGCATGAGTATCTTGAGGGTCGAACGCCAAATCCTTGCGTGAATTGCAATACGTTTTTAAAATTCGATCACCTCTACGTTAAAATGCAAGAGC
>JAYTHU010000159.1:0-3404 GCA_043732305.1 Oligoflexia bacterium | reverse complement strand
TGGCTCTACTGAACTGGGTAAGATTTGATTGGGATCAGTGATCTGCCCAACCCCAGTTGTTGCGGAAGAAAGGTTATTTACTTTTATATCATAGGGTTGGCTACAGTTTTGGAATAACAATAATGGACCCATGATTAAAATAGCTAAAACCAATAATCTTTTTTTATCATACATAAACATTTGAACCCCCTAATTTATCTTACAACTAAATTAACTTGCAATAGGCCAACCAATCCAAAGTGAACTTATATCTTTAAAGGTCTCTACTTTGATTACTCTCTTTGCAGTTGATGAAAAATCAGACAAAAACACTTAAAATCGGCCATCACTATTCGATCAAACTAAGATCACGACCGTGATGGCGTGTGTTATTCAGTTTGGTAGAGAGAGCCGAAAAGTAGGCGAACACCGGGCGGTGGTTGTGTTTGAGCTGGAGGCTTGGCCGGAGCCAAAGGCTTTGAGCCGGGGTGAGCTTCGAATGCTGATGAAACGCTTTAAAACGACCGTGGCCGTTGCGCTATTGATTGGCACCAGCCAGAGCTTTGTTTCATTTCGTCTTGATAGTACGAAGAAGTGGTGTCCAGAGAAAAGGCAATTTATTCCAAAGATATAGGGGGGTATAAGTTCACGTGGATTTTTAAAACAGCTTGACTGATATTCAGGTGAACTGATCCTCCTCAAATAAACGGACACTGAGAACTGATTTTGCATGTAGTGATCTTCCCCCGAAAAAGTGGACACATTATTTAAGCTGCTAGAGCCAATTTTTCGTACTCGTTTGGAGCCATATATTCTAGTGCTGAGTGTCTGCGCTCCCGATTGTACCAAGTTTCGATCCAATCAAAGATTGCATGTTTTGCTTCTTCTCGGGTTTTAAAATTTGTTCTATAGACCAGTTCTGTTTTTAGTGAGTGGAAAAAACTTTCGCAGTGAGCGTTGTCGTAACAATTTCCAAGCCGAGGCATACTGTGAGCCTCGATCGGAATGGGCTATAAGTTCACCGTCATTAATTGTTTGGCGTCCCAGAGCCATTTCTAGTGCGTTTAAAATCAATTCCGATCGCATGTTGTCATCGCTGGAAAACCCCACGATTTTCCTCGTAAAAATATCCATGAAGATTGCTAAAAATAAAAATCCTTCGTCAGTTCCGACGTAAGTAATATCCCCAACCCAAACCCGATTGGGTCCCATCACGGCACTCACATTTTCTGTCTCATAAATTCTTTCCGCTATTGGTAAGTCATGATTGGAATCGGTCGTGGTAACTTTAAATTTCTTCACAGCTTCAGAGGCAATTTCATTCTCGCGCATGATGCGAGCTACTCTGTTTTCACTAGCTTCAATACCTTCAGCGTTTAGTTCTGCGGTCATTCGCGGAGAACCGTATGTTTGTTTTGTTTTTTCGTGAATAGCTCGAATGTGCGTCAGCAAAGTTCGATTTTCTTTTGCACGTTCTGATTCCGGCCTCTTTTGCCAAATATAAAAACCACTAGGACTTACTTCTACGGTGCTACAGGCTAATTTCACCGACACACCCTCGGTGTTAACTTCTCTGACCATCTCGAATTTTATTTGAGATGGTCCTGCGAAAAAAACGCGGCACACTTTTTTAAAATATGATTTATATCTTTCAATTCTTTATTTTCTTTGCGCAAGCGCTTCAACTCTTCTTGCTCATTCTCTGATCCAATCATACTCATATTATTTTTTGAATCTTTCAACTTCCCTTGTCTTTGTTTTGTTTTCCAGTTTTGCAAGCTACCCCCCGGTATTCCAAGTTGTTTTGCTGCCCGAAAAACTGATCCCATTTCATCAGCTAGACGAACTGTCTGTTGTTTGAACTCTGAAGTATAACGTCTGTTCCCCATTTTTCCCATATCTTCCCACCATTTTCTGGACTCGTTGGTCCGGTAAAAGGTGTCCACTAAAACGGGGGAGTTTCAAAATGCAAAAACTGTCACCTGCAAATTATTAAGTGCGAGTGCAAAATATCTTGCACTACCTAAGCTCCGTAGAGCGTTTTAGTGTCCGCCTTCCTACAAAAAGCAGGCATCAATCTTGCGATAGGAAGTTACTTAGGAAGTGGATATGAAAACTAAGCTCGCTCAAACATACATCGATGTTTTTAGAGCTGCCGGCAGTCCTGCCAGTTTACGATCAAATGTCGTAAGAACCCCTGTGTGGCCAGCCGAAACCTTGGAGCACCATTTTGAGTCCCTAAGAGACCTGATGGATAATCGGGCTTTATATGAGGAATTAGACAAAACACCTCGGGAAATTCTGAATCTTAAGACTTTGTTAAGGTTAAAAACCATCGTCTCTTATGCTTACACTCACATCCCTTTTTATCGTGATTTATATAAGCGTTCAGGATTTGAGGTTGGCGATCTTAAGACATTGAAGGATTTTAATCTCCTTCCATCAATTAAGAAGCACGATCTAAAACTTGTATATGATCAAGTGAGTAAGAGCCCTCAAGCTAAAATCAATTTTAAGGCCAGAACTTCTGGCTCAACAGGCATTCCTCTTTCCTTAATCAATGATACCGACAGGCAAAAACATTGGTTTGTGAAACGAATGCTAATGTTTGAAAATATGATGGGCCAACGGCTATCACCAAGTGATTGGATTTACTCAATCTATTATGAACCTTTTTTCCTAACTAGCATTTTAGGTGATTACAGAACTTTTACCGTAGGTCTAAATGCTAGTTCTCAAAAATGCGCAGAGCATATTCGCAAACTTAAACCAAAAATTGTTACGGGCGTCGCAAGCCAAATCATAAATTTAGCCAAAGAGTTACCAGATGCAAAAGAACTGGGAATTTTGGCTTTCACTACAAATAGCGAAAGTTCGTCAAGCTATGAACGATTATCTATTGGGAAAAAATTAAGTGTACCTATCCTAGATGAATACTCCTCAGAAGAACTGGGGATCATCGCCTGGGAGCTAAGAGATGGAGCTTATGTGGTTTCAGAAGACACCATTCACCTTGAATTGAAACCCAATAAATCCCATGGAATGTGTGAAGTAATAGGTACCGATTTATGGAATTTCACTATGCCAAGAATTCGTTACGAACAAGGCGACTTTGCAGAGTGGAAGGCCGAAGAACCCGCTATTGGCCTTAAGCGCATAAAAAGAGTGATCGGACGTCAAGACATGAAACTTATCAGCCCAGATTTTGGCCCAATTGATCCAAGCAAAATACTTTCAATATTTGACACAACTTTGGCCTTAGAGACTTCGGGAATAGCCGAATTTAGACTGGTACAAAAAAGTAAAAACACTCTTGAACTTCTAGTGGGGTTGTCCATCGTTTAGTTGAAATTCAAAAGCCGAGTGGCGGTTTGTGTTAAGCAACTTCGTTTATTTCCTGATTCGTGTCAACGTCATTTTGTTCG
>JAYTHU010000158.1:0-3426 GCA_043732305.1 Oligoflexia bacterium | reverse complement strand
AAGGCTCCCGAGATTCCCGCGTCGATTAATATCCTACTAGATCTACCTTGGTTCAAGATTCTTGATGCTTTTGGAAATAATCATCTGAAGTTAAAGGTGAAGATCCAAAAAAGGTCGTATCGAACCCGGTGCTTGATGGTCCAAGTATAAGATTTGATTTGCAGAAACCGTTTGCTGTGATTGCTCAAATGAGCGGAAATGAAAATTGGCGTTCCTTGCGACACCTTTGTAGAAATACAACCACTATAAATCATGGACTTATTTCTGGATCAAAGGGCTCTGGGAGCGTCAAAGCGACCAATCTTCAGTTTCACTTTGCGGTTGCCTTGCCATTGGCGCATGGTCTTTGCATAGCTATTTGTAAGATTGACGAGGTAGTTATGTTTTTTTCGCGCAACTCACTTTTGTGCTTAGGGTTTCTTTTTTTCGCCTCTCACTTTGCGATAGGTGCCACCAGTGACGAAAACCGGATAGAAAAAATTGTTGGGCAGGAGAATGCTGTTCTAACAGATGCCCCGAATGTTCCGCCTCCAATCACGCGTAAACATGCAACGAAGGTCATCGTCCATCTTGAAGTGCGGGAGGTCGAAGGCCGGTTAGCCGACGGCGTGAAGTACACGTTTTGGACTTTCGGCGGAAAAGTACCGGGTAAATTTATCCGCGTTCGTGAAGGTGATTTGGTCGAGTTTCATCTCGATAATCATCCAAACAATAAAATGCCTCACAATATTGATCTTCATGCAGTGATTGGTCCCGGTGGCGGGGCCGCGTCGTCGTTAACAGCGCCCGGCCACAGTTCGGTTTTTGAATTCAAGGCGCTCAATCCAGGGCTTTTCGTTTATCATTGTGCAACCGCTCCGGTTGCCATGCATATCGGAAACGGAATGTATGGCATGATTTTGGTTGAGCCCAAAGAAGGCTTAGCCAAGGTTGATCATGAATATTACGTCATGCAGGGGGACTTCTACACGAAGGGTCCCAATGGTCAGCATGGTCTTCAACCCTTCAGTATGGCCAAAGTTCTTGCCGAAAAACCGGAATATGTTGTTTTCAATGGCTCCGTCGGCGCCTTGCTCGGAGATAGTGCCCTTTCTGCAAAGTCTGGTGAAACCGTGCGTCTTTTTGTTGGAAATGGAGGTCCAAATCTAACGTCGTCTTTTCACGTCATCGGTGAAATCTTCGATACTGTTTGGGCAGAGGGCAATTCAAGCGTCCCACTTCGCAATGTCCAAACCACAGTGATTCCTCCCGGTGGTGGAACGACCGTCGAATTCAAAACCCATACTGCAGGCACTTATCTTTTAGTGGACCATGCAATATCTCGCGCATTTAACAAGGGGGCGCTGGCGCAACTCAAAGTCAGTGGTGACGAGGACAAGCTGGTTTACTCAGGGAAAATCAGCGACGAGGTTTACCTTCCGGAAGGCACTGGGATTCGCGTTACCGAACAAGTCGAACAATTAGCTGTGCCGGCGAAGTCAAAAAGTGAACGCGTACAACATGGCGAAGTTATTTTTAAAACAAACTGCATAGCTTGCCATCAGGCCAATGGACAGGGAATTCCAAATGCCTTTCCACCACTGGCAAAATCAGATTACCTCAATACCGACAAGGTTCGCGCGATCAAAACAGTCACTGGCGGAAAACAGGGAAAAATTGTCGTCAATGGGCTTGAGTTCAATGGCGTCATGCCGGCGTGGATTTTGACGGACGAAGAAATTGCGAATGTATTGACCTACGTTTACAATAGTTGGGGAAATTCTGGAAAAGAAGTGACGCCCCATGAAGTCGCAAAAAATCGGGTCAAAGCGGGCAGGGCACAATCGGAATAATGAAGCACTGGCTGACTTTTTGTACTCTCTTAACTTTATCCATCTTAGCTTGGGCGACTCCTCCGCCTAGGTCCGTGGATAGGAGTATTTTGGTCCCAGGCGGCAAGTATGTTCCGTTTGTCCCTCAGAAAAATATCAAAAAAAATATCAAAAATGAAGAGACGCAAACCCCGGTAGTCGTCGACCCATTTTGGATGGATCGCTATCTCGTAACGAATGAAGATTTCCTAAATTTCATCAGACACAAGCCTGAATGGCGCAAATCAAAGATCAAGCGTGTTTTTGCTGATCCTGGTTATTTAACAAACTGGAAAACAGATTTCAGCTTTAAGCCGTTGAAAGCCAATAGCCCCGTGACACAAATTTCTTGGTTTGCGGCGCAGGCTTATTGTGCCTCGCAGATAAAAAAACTACCGACGACGAATCAGTGGGAATATGCGCTCACCGATCAGGGACGCGATCAACAGAATGTGAAAGACAAAATAATTGCCTGGTACGGAAAGCCGCACACCCGGTCGCTGGGCCCTGTCGGGCAAGGCTCTGCAAACGGTTTCGGGATTTATGATCTTACCGGTCTAACATGGGAGTGGACAGAAGATTTCAAAGACGAACTCATTGGGCCAGAGTCCAGGGATAGCACCGGAAAAGACAATAATTTCTTTTGTGCAGGAGGCAGTCAAATAACCAGTGATCAGAAAAATTATGCAGCCTTTATGCGTTTTTCTTTCCGCTCAAGTCTCAAGGCATCGTATACGACAGGCGATTTAGGTTTTCGCTGCGCAAAGGATACATTATGAAAAAGCAATTTCTAAATTTTCTATGCTTTCTTGGGCTGGTCATTATTCCAAATGTTTTCATTGAATACGCGATGGCTCATGGAGTGCATCATCAACCCGACGAAAATTTGGTACGGCCGCCGTCATCAGAGTCGATTTACAATCTCAAATCAAAGTGGACCACGATGGCGGGAGTCACATCCAGCTTAAGCATTTTACGAGGTCACCCCATGGTGGTGGCGATGGGTTACACAAGTTGTGAGGGCGCCTGCCCTGTGATCGTTGAAGATATGAAGCGAATAGAAGCAAAGCTGCCCGACAAAATCCGATCAGGAGTCCAATTTGTTTTTTTTTCCTTCGATTCTGTTCGTGATACGCCAACGCAGCTAAAGAAGTTTGCGACACTTCACAAGGTTGATCTGAACCAGTGGACTTTTTTTCAGGGTCCGCCGGAGGCCGTTCGAGAAATGGCGGCTGTTTTGGGGGTTGGATATAAGAAGGATTCAGAAGGAAATTTCGATCATTTGAATGTAATTTCTTTTATTGATGCTGACGGTGTCGTGAAATTTCAACTTCAGGGATTAAGTCAATCTGCAGATCAGTTTGAAACCAAATTGAGCGCATTTCTCTCGAAGACATCAGGTTCGTCCAATGAGAAGTAAGGGCTCTACATCATTAACGGGGGCAGTCGAGAAATCTGATAGGATTGTTTTGTCACAACTGATCTTACCGAAAGGCTCCCGAGATTCCCGCGTCGATTAATATCCTACTAGATCTACCTTGGTTCAAGATTCTTGATGCTTTTGGAAATAATCATC
>JAYTHU010000157.1:0-11134 GCA_043732305.1 Oligoflexia bacterium | reverse complement strand
CATTCCAGCAGGCGATATCACAAGCAAACCTTTGCATTGTGACAAAAAAAAAGGCGAAGCCCGCCTAGTCGCAAAAGAAGATTTGGTCTTATCAGGCTGCGAAATTTTCGAACTTGTTTTTAAAACTGTTTCTCCTAAAACAAAAATGACTTGGAAATGCTTTGATGGAAAAAAGATTAGAAAAGGAACGGTCGTCGCTCTGATCAAAGGTGACTTGCAATCTCTCCTCATGGCCGAGAGAACGGCACTCAATTTTCTGGGTCACCTCTCTGGAATAGCCACCTTGACAAATCGCTTTTCGGCGCAAATGAGTGGAACCAAAACCAAAATCATCGACACTCGAAAGACAACTCCACTCTTGCGTGCTCTTGAGAAAAAAGCGGTCGTCGATGGCGGCGGAGCGAACCACCGCCTTAGTCTCTCCGATCAAGTCCTACTCAAAGAAAATCATATCCGAGCTGCTGGCAGTATCACAAAAGCTGTTAAGCTTGTGCGAGCCGAGTATCCCTTGAAATTTATTGAAGTCGAAATCACAAATCTCAAAGAGCTAAAAGAAGTGCTTAAAATTTCTAGTGAGCTCACAGTCAATCGCGTGATGCTAGACAACATGTCACTTATCGAAATGAAAAAAGCTGTTACTCTCATTGATGGAAGACTAGAAATAGAAGCAAGCGGCAACATGAGTGTCGACCGAGTGAGGGCTGTGGCAAAACTTGGCGTTGATTTCATCAGCGTGGGCAAACTCACACATTCTGCCGCTGTCGCTGACCTCAGCTTGTTGTTTAAAAAATGACCAACGCTCCATTTTCAATTTCAGAAGCTTGCAAACAAGCACTCGATAAAAATTGGCAACTTGAAGTTTTCCAAAGTATCGGCAGCACCAATACTTACGCCCGCGAGAATCTTGAAAAACTTCAGACGCCGACTTTAGTTTTAGCGGAACATCAAACACAAGGGCGCGGACGAGGCGATCACGGGTGGGAAGATGTTGGACACGGACAGCAATTTTCAGGCTCCTTTGTTTTGTCCTTTGAAAACCACACGTCAAAAGCCAACATAGACCCACGTTGGACCATCGCCCTTGGATATTTTGTTTATGAAAGCCTAGCAAAGGCGTGGCCTGAAAACGAAATTAAGTTTTCCATCAAGGCTCCCAATGACATTTACTTAGGCGAGAAAAAAGTCGCGGGTATTTTAGTCGAGGCGAGTCAGCTTGCAAAAAAGACGTTTCTCATTTTGGGTTTAGGATTGAATGTTTTTGCCCACCCAAAATCGGTCGATGATTCGGCCACTAATTTAATTTCGCAAATTCCAAATTTGGCCCAACTTGATTTTGTAAATTTTTTGAGGAATATTGCATTTTGCCTCGAAACATTTGAAACCTTTGTTCAAGACAAGTATTGGCTAAGAAATATTTCACCAAACCTTCGCTCAGCGCTGAATTCAAACCCTTTTCATCGAAATAATCAGATTACAGGCATCGAAGACAATGGAAGTTTGAACCTAGTGCAAGGTTATCTCAACTGGCTAGAACTTTAACACACTCTATTCTGCAACTAATTCAAGCACTTACACATTAACACAAAGTGCAGTAGTGCCCAATTGGGTACCATTTATTTTTCCTAAAATTCTGTAATCCAATTTATCTGATTACGAACTCGACTAGACGATGGCACGGCCATTGCTTTAGTGAGGAAGTACCCCCTGGCGGCTTGGTAAACCCCTTACCCCCTTACCCCTACCAAGTCGCCTTTTTTTTCTGCACAATATAAGAATGAAAATTAAAACAAAAAGACCACCCCAGGCCCTCGCAGCGACTTATTTTATGTCCGCGGTTTTTATAACCCTATTTTTGACGATGGTTGCCCAGCAGAGTCTCGCTACGCCATTCAACGCTTTACCTCTCAAGGTATTGATTGATCCCGGTCATGGGGGTTCCGACAATGGAGCCGCTCATAATAATCTTATGGAAAAAGACATCACGCTCGCCGTCAGCCAAAAACTCAATGATCTTTTGCTTGCGGATCACAGATTTATTCCATCGATGAGTCGGCACACCGACGAGTTTATTGGCTTGGACGAAAGAAAAATTCTCGCTGAAAAATCTCATGTGGATGTTTTTCTTAGCATTCATGTGAATAGCTCCCCGATTGCTACCGCTGGCGGCACAGAAATCTATTTTGAAAATCAAAATCCATCTGATGAAGAAAGCTTGTTCTTAGCTAATCGAGAAAATAGCTCCAAGAGTTCGCTCCCGAAAACTTCCTCCACCGAAACCGCCGAAAACAAAGGATCCGTTGGAGCCGTAGATAAAGCTGCGGATAAAGCTACCAGCAACCTAGATGCCCCAAGCGATCTGCCTAACATATTGAACGACATGAACCGTAGCACTCACATGACCATGAGCTCAGTGCTTGCTCAAAAAATCCTGGAGCGTTTTCAATCGAGATTAGAAACCAAGACCCGCGCTATTCGCCAGGCGCCCTTCAGAGTCCTGAGCGTGAGTATGGCGGCAAGTCTTGTGGAGTTAGGGTTTATAACCAATCGCCTCGAGGCAGCAAAACTCAAGGATCCCAAACGTCAGAAAAAAATGGCCGACGCCATCTATCAAGGGCTAATTGCTTATAAAGAAAAGTTGGACAAAATCGGCCCGCAGCCCTAAATTGGTTTCATGAATTTACAAACATCCAGATCTGAAGACCGTACTCCTGCACATTTACGAAAAATTAAAATCACTCCTAATCACACCGTGTTTGCTGAAGGTTCTGTGTTGGTGGAATTTGGACGCACACAAGTCATCTGCACGGCAAGTGTGGAACAGCAAGCGCCATCATTTCTCAAAGGCACTGGCAAAGGTTGGGTCACTGCAGAATATGGAATGCTCCCACGCTCTACGCACACGCGAATGAGACGTGACAAAGCGGCGTCGTCAGGACGCACCCAAGAAATTCAAAGATTGATTGGACGAAGTTTAAGAGCCATCACTAATTTGCATGCCCTCGGTGAAAAACAAATTGTTGTCGATTGCGATGTTATTCAAGCTGATGGCGGAACTCGCACGGCTGCTATCACTGGCGGATTTGTAGCATTAGCTATGGCCTGCAATAAATTAGTGAGCAACAAAATGCTTTTGAGTTTTCCTTTAAAAGATTATGTGGCCGCAGTGAGCTGCGGGATTATTAATGGTGAGCCTCGCTTAGATTTAGATTACGAAGAAGATTCTCAAGCTGAAGTGGACATGAATTTTGTAATGACAGGCAAAGGTCTATTTGTCGAAATTCAAGGAACTGCTGAAACAACACCTTTCAGTGACGAACAAATGAGACTTATGACCGAACTTGCAAAACAAGGTCATCAAGAACTTTTTAAAATTCAAGAAACTATAATTGGGAGCTATTTTAAAAAACCATGAGTCAAACTGAATCAAAACAATTATGGGTAGCCACACATAATCGAGATAAATTTAAAGAGATCAAAGAACTTTTGAAAGAGACAGGCTTAGAAGTGCATGGCGCTTTTGAAATGCCTCATTACTCTGTGCCCGTTGAAAACGGCGCGACATTTTTAGATAATGCCCGCATCAAAGCAAAATCTCTTCACGCTCTCAAACATGATTCATGGGTTCTTGCTGATGACTCGGGTCTTGAATTGCCTGCACTTAAAAATCTTCCAGGTGTGTTTTCGGCACGCTATGCTGGGCCTACCGCACGTGACATTGAGAATACCGCAAAGCTTGTTCGCCAATTGCATATTCAAAATGTGATTGATAGAACCGCGTTTTTCAAATGCGTGATTTGTCTGTTGCCCCCACTCACCGAGGGAAACCCTGAGGCCGCTAAAGCAGAAAAAATATTTGAAGGTTTACTGAAGGGCACTATCAGCAAAGACATGCGCGGAAAAACTGGATTTGGCTATGATCCAGTGTTTATTCCCGAGAACGAAACCAAAACATTGGCTGAACTTGGTATGGCAATGAAAAATCGCCTCAGCCATAGAGCTCAAGCTCTTAGACAAGCTCGTTCATTTTTGATTGAAAATAAAAACTAAAATTTGCAGGGGTCGGACAATAAACTGCGAGCCCAAGATTCGTCTCGGCCTAGATCAGCAGCTCCGGGAAGATCTCCCAAAATTTGATTCACAAATCCGGACCAAGCGTCATCACCTGAGATTTCTATCATTGAAGCTTTGAGTTTGCAGAACCTGCCGACTTGAGCAAGATCAAGCCACCCATAACGAGCATTGCGATTGGCGGGAGCTTTGGATCCCCAGGCGGCTCTGGCAAAAATTTCCATCGAGCTCGAAATCCACATCAGAGTGAGTTTGTCTTTGGAAAGTGCGGGACGACACTGCACCCCCACTTGAGCCAGCGAATCTTCTAGCTTTCGAATCAACTCAAAAAGTTGCACGCAACCTCCAGGCTCCGTGTGTTCCTTGCATTTAGAAAGCAATTTGGCAAATTGTTTTCCGAGTGGCGTGATTTCTTCCGTGTACGCGTCTTTCTTAGAATCGCAAACAGAATGCGGAGGCATCGCAAACATGATGACGGCTATGCCTAACAAAAGTCCGATGATCACTTTTAAAGTTTCATTCATGCATTAATTATGGTTTTTTTATAAATAATCGGTCAATGAAATTCCGGCCGAAGTGACCGCGTTGGCATAACCTGCGGCATTGTCGTAACCAAATGTGAAATCAAAAATCCAAAGCTTTGATTCTACGCCAAGAGTCCAATGACCACGAGTAGATTGCTGCTGCACAGTCGCTTGCTCTACGTAACCGCCGGTTCTAACCCAAGCGTTGACCCAAAATCTATCCACAAACTGATATTCCAACCCAACCCTAGGAACCAACAGTGCCTGATTCACAGAATTGGTTTGCTGAGTGGTAAATTGGGAGTCGATGAAATCCGAAAGTCCTGCAGTGTCCGTCCATAAATCTAATTGTGAAGTGATCATCATTTTAATATCAGGAATTTTTAGACTCGCACCGTATCTTAAAAGTGATGGAATTTTTGCCGGCTGAATACCATTGCCTAGTGCCGTCAGAAAATTTGAATTGAACATGTTGAAAGTGCGCGGCTGCTCCCAACTTAAGCTCATGATCATCGATGGGGAATTTTGCCAAGCAATAGACAAACCCATATCGACTGCAGAAACAATTTGTTCTCCGCCGGTCATGTTTCCTGAGCCATCAATATATCCGCCGTATTTCTCTGAAGCATTTTTAAAACTTATCAGCGGCGCAATGGCAAGCCCGAAAGGAAATCGATAACCCAAAGAGAATCGCAAATCACTGATGCTCAAGGCACTGTCAGAAAAACTTGGATTGCCAGCTCCGATCGAATAGGGCGTGCCGTAACCAACAGCCATTGAAAGAGTTTTGTTAAAGGTATAAGCGAGAGAAACCGTTGTGGAAGAAGAAATGTAAACGGCCTGTCCTCCATTCTGTGGAGTGGGTTCTTTTGAGAATGCTTGTCCTTGGGTGAAAACCATATCCACTTCATGAATGGTGAGTGGAAGCATGGCCGGAACAATCCAAATACTACTCGCGTCGTTTTCTTCCGCAGCAAAGGCACCGCCTTGAGAAATAGCTCGGGCGCTACCTTGCGCAGTCGTTCGATAAGCCCCATAAGTGATGGCGAGAGAATCAACGGCATAAAACGAAATTAAAAAACTTGCCATGATAAAAATGTGATCTAGAAATATATTTTGTTTCACCATTGGCCTCGCCAAGCTAAAGCGTAACTTTGTCCGTAGAATCCTTCTTCGAAAAACTCCCAAAGTGCGGAGCTATCATTGTCTGGCCATCTATAAACACGATTGGCATAGGTGAAAATAATCTGATCACTATTGCCAATTTTCCAGCCAGCAGAAGCTTTGAAAACAAAATAAGTTGGAGCGCCCAAAGGTGGAACGCTTGAAGGATCATAGGCTCCAGCAAGTTGAGTGCTGACAAGTGCTTGTTCAAATTTAATATCTGTTGAAATAGGAAATTTGCCAGCTACGTTTTTTCGAAAACCAATAGACCCATCTACCGTGGGTGGAAATATCAATCCCAAATTACTTGGTTGAGCAAACTGCGTGAGTGAACGCAATGTCATGGCCACTTCAAGTTCGGTGTCCACCCATCCACCTTGAAGTGATTCGTGAAATCCCACTCTCGAACTCCAATAGCGAAAAAGTTCCGACGTGTAACCGGCCGCATTGAACGCGGCTAAACCAAGATCAACTAAGTACCATCTTCCGTAATCAAAATTTCCATAAACCAATTGGCGGGCGCGAATCATAGGGCGATCATATCCGCCGAAGGAAAAATAATTATCCGTGGTTGAACTGCTTGGTGGAGCAGAAATTCCTGTGGCATTCACCAGAGCGGCGAGACTGCTCGTGATGACTCCCCCGTAACGAGCCAGCAGGCGAACTCTAGCCCCAATTTCAAAAAAAGGAGAGATAAGAGTTGCCCCTTCAATATCAGAAACAATGTAACCGCTAGCGTAACCCAATTGCTGCTGAGCTCTTTGAGTGATTTGCAAAGTTTCTGTTTGATCGAGCAAATAGATGGCATCGATAGCCGCGCGAGCCGATGACGCCGATATCAGAAGCATAAACAGAATGAACAGGGGTTTTATTTGCACCTTCTTTAGATATCGGACATTGCTAAAACTGTCTACTTTTTGAGGCAATGTTTTTTGCCCTTTACCTTAGATAAGGGCAAGCTATTTTGCATCTGGTAACTCTTAAGCACCCTATTGGATACAAAGGTGGCACATCCATTGCTCATACCCTCAGTTATGAAAAAGAATATCCCCAAACGCTATAATTGGAAAAAAGACAAATTTGATCCCCGGGATAAAATCTATATCCCTCAATCACTCACCCTCATGCCGGCCTTGCCGGCACATGTGGATTTAAGATCTGCTTGTCCTCCGGTAATGGACCAAGGGCAAATGGGAAGCTGCACATCTCAAGCACTGGCCGGTGCGATGGACTTTTTGGAAATCTCAAAGGATTCGCGCGCAGGCATGCTGTCCCGCCTATTTATCTATTTCAATGAGCGAGAGATTGAAGGGACTGTTTCTCAAGATTCTGGTGCGCAATTGCGTGACGGCGTTAAGAGTTTAAATAAACTCGGCGTTTGTCATGAAAATTTATGGCCCTACAAAACTGACCGGATATTTGAGAAACCTTCTGCAGCTGCCTACACAGATGGACTTGGACATAAAATTGAAAGTTATGAGCGTATCACCTCACTTGAAGGTATGAAAGCTGCGTTGGCCTCTGGACTTCCATTTGTATTTGGATTTCAAGTTTACTCAGGTTTTGAATCTGCCGCCGTTGCAGCAAGTGGAGTTGTTGATTTGCCTTTGCCTGGCGAGACGGTTCTTGGTGGCCACGCAGTTATGGCTGTGGGCTATGACGATACTTCCAAGCGGTTCATCGTTCGGAATTCTTGGGGATCAACATGGGGCCAAGCCGGTTACTTCACACTCCCCTATGATTACTTGATTTCTAAAAATGATTTGGCCAATGACTTTTGGGTTTTAAAAAGAGAATGAGATGAGTTTGAAGTTTGTTTTAACTATGAGTTTTATTTGGGCCATGGGTTATGCACTTGTGGGCTGTCAAAATCCGAAAGATGTAACGGCGGCCAATGCAAAACAAGCTGACGAAATTATTCGTCAGGCCGAGGATGACAATAAAAAAATGCAACAAAATATAAACGATATAGAGCGTGAAAATGCAAACGCCAATCTAAGGCTCGCAATAGCCTTGTCTAAATTTGTGGATGTTAAAAAAAATGAGAATTTAATTTCGAATAGCCTCTTGAAAACCCAAGAGGCTTATGAAAAATTGAGTCAAGATTCAGGTAGTGGAAAAACTATTGAAACAGAGCAGAAACAACTTTATTTTGCGGGCCAAATCTACTTAAGGCAAGCCAATGACGATTTTGCCAGTGGCAACAGTTCAAGCGGAAAACTAAATCTCGATATGTCTTGGCTGGCTTTGAAACTTCTAACATCAGAAACGGAAATGACACCGCTGGTGGAGCCGCAAGATTGGGATAGAATCTACAATGAAGCTTCTCGCACACTCGATGACAATGTTTTATCAAATTGGGTCAATCCAGATTTATTTCTCTCAAACGCAATCAAAGATTTACAACCAGAACTTGGAAAATACCTTCTCAATTTTGCCCAGTCTTCCAGAAAAGAACTCAAGTCCATTGACTCTCTTGAGCTGAATTACATATTGGAATTGGCTGTGATGGATGGAGTACTTGCATACATTTCCACGGGCAAAGTTCCGGACCATGTTGAGTTCTCGACCGCCGACGAAATTGCAAACAGATACCAAACCTTTCGTAATTTAAAAATCGAGCCGACGTTTGAAATGCAGGGAGTCGCCAAAGAAATTATTTTGTTCTCTAAAAAAGTTCCGTTTGATCTCGCTACAGCCGCAAAAGCACTAATAAAAGGTAAAGACAAAACTAAATCCAACACTAAGAAAAAACGAGTGAAACTAAGTTCAGCAGAATGGGAGGATATGATCTTACACCAAACTGTGGAATCTAACTGACGACGGGGTATTGCACAAGTTAGGTCTAACGACTGAAGACATTGCAACAAATAGGAAACTGAGTGAGCGAGCCTATGAAAGCCCTAACATCTTAGGATACTTGGCTTGGAGAAAAGGATATAATGGAATTATTGGGTTGTCCGCGGAAGCTGTTTATGGAAAAAATCTTTCCCTTTTTAAGGACGCGCCATGAATGGAATTTATCTCGATAAAATCAATGAAGTTTTTTTAGAAGATCTTTCGGCTGTGGAAAAATATAAAGCTATTGGTCTCATTGCCACGAGCATCTATTGCAGAGCGGTGGAAGTGCATTGGTGGAAAAAATATCCAGATTTCTCTGAAAAAGAGCGTGAGACGCAAAAATTTTACAATAAATGGGCTTGGTCGCAACGTTTGGGAATTGAACCCGAAGATTACCCTCAAATAATCGAAGAGGGACTTAACCTGATCAAATTTTTCATTAACAGTCCTCTACAAAAATATGAGGACATACCGGGTCTCGATGATTTTATGAACAGAGCTATGGATGAACATACACGCCTATCCGAGCTTCCTAAGTATAGGCACTTGCTAGTTGATTCATTGGGATTTTAACGACACAGGGCTTTGGTGTGTCACTGACTCCCGTGATTCAACAGCTCAATCGCTTCGAGTGTGCAGGCATTCTCATTTCCAAAGTGATTGATCAGTCCCGCATCTACTCGTTTAATCCAAAATCTCAATTTCGAAACCAACAAAAGAGATTATTCGTTGCCTTTGAATCCATTTCTATTAAAGAAAAAGAAAATATTTTTCATTCGCGAAGGCGGCCTGGAATCGTCTCCCCCAATTATGCCGATGATGTCACTCCTGAGGTCATGGCTTCTATCGGATTCAAAAAGGGAACAGGTCGACATTACGTCCATCCTAAATGCAAACTTCTCATTGAATTTGTATCTGGACCGCTAGGAATTGGAGATGATGTTGATATCAAACCAAAACCCGTCAAGATTGTTAAGATCGCGCTCTTTTCGGTAAATCCACCTGACATAAAACGCCTTTGCATTTTGCATGATCTATGTGCACAACTACTTTCCGGAGTCGAGTCACATTCTAAAAATTCAAATCAATTATGTTTTTAAATTGTTATCGAAAAAAGAAAAGACTGTTTTGCCATGCTCTGATTTACACTCTGTCTTCCACCCGAGCTCTTCAGCAAGTTGCCGCACTATTAGCAATCCCAGGCCATTACCGTTCTTCTTCCCAACTGTAACTGGCTTGTGAAACAAAGTACTCTTAACGACTTCAGGAAGACCTGGCCCATCATCAGAAATGCGCAAAGGAATCGTAGAATCAGCAAACAACTGAATGCGTATGGTTCCGCCAACTCCAGAGGCGCAAATGGCCTCATTGGCATTTTTCATCAAATTGCTAACAATTCTATAAATAGGCGATGGGGGCACGAGATAGTGTTTTGAAAGATCATCATTGCCATTGATAACAATATTAACTTGGGGATGCATTTTCTGAGTTTCAAGCTTCATTTCTCCGATCGTATCGTGAACGGCATCGTAAATGCTGCTCATATCGTTTCGTGTTTGTGGGGTCAGCACATCGGCAATAATTTGCTCGAGCCTTTTAATTGCGCCGTTCACAAGATTAATGTGATCTTCTACTCTCAAAGAAACAGCCGTCTTTAAAGCAGCGAGAGGAGTTCTTAAATCGTGGGCCAACTGTTTTGAAAGCTCATTATTATTTTTAAAATTCTGGAAGTATTTCATTTCATTTGAAATCTGTTTCCACTGTCCAGTAATCTTTTGCCAATCATTTTCTATTTCTGGAAACTCTTTGGTTAGCCAAACGGGTGCACTTGTTTGGTTACTCACTAACATTGACTCGACGGAATCAAAGACCGTATGAACTATCAATTGTTGTTCCCGGTTCTTTTCATTCTTTCTGATAACCACGAAATATGAAAAAACGGAACTTATGCACAATAGAACTATTATAAAACTGATTGTGACCGCACGCTCGACCTGTACTGTCCCAAATATTTCAAGATCGCCAATCCTTGGAAGAATAAATGTGCGCCAGCCTAAAATCTGGGATGTAAAAGAAAATTTTCGCGGACAATCGTCGGCCCCTTTATAAATTGTGGTCCCCGAAATTTCGGCAATCTCGGCACAAGACACAACTCCATTTAATGTTGCTAACTTCAAGAACTCACCGGCTTGGAGAATATCGTTTTGCTGAAGGTATTTAGTTAAATTTCCTTCCAATTGGGCGAGACTGTTATCGTGCTTCATCTGTGCCAAAAAGTAATATGCTGTAATAAAAATGATGATTAAGGCAAAATTTCCGACAATTAGAGAGTATTTACTCATTTTTATTTACCCGCGTTCTTCAAGTTACCAAATTTAATTTAAGCGTAAGGCGATATAGGGACGGCTAAGGCCTCACGGCTAATTCATTATTGCGCTGCAAGATTTAATCCAATAAACGAGAAAAGTTTTCTTTTGTCGTATCCAAAGTTTCGAATGGCTTGGGCGATTGTCGAGATGCCACCTCGTCTTAAAATA
>JAYTHU010000156.1:0-11187 GCA_043732305.1 Oligoflexia bacterium | reverse complement strand
AATACCGAAATCGACGGAGGCGATTTGGGCTTAGATTTAATCTGATTTGCGGCATCTATAACTATGAAAATTTAGAGGTAATGTGAAAGAGATCTAATTGGTAAAATTCAAGTTGAAGTCAAAAATCTGAAGAGCTATTTTGAATCCAACCCAAAACCATTTCCTATGAACTAGAGGGAAGCCCCAAACCCCCTAACTAAGGGGACGCCGATGGTTCAGGGCCTCTTAGTTTTTATCACGAGTGAATAAAAACTAATTAATTCGATAAATCTCGCAACCCAGGCTCTTGCTTCTGCAATATTATTCGGCCTGGCAAGTCCTTGTCCGCCACTGGCCGAGTCCTCTGATACTCATCTTTTTTGCAGGGGTTTGATTATCCGGGGTGAACTTATGCCTAAACGCAGTTGGACAATTCCAAGAGCTTGACATTTTTAGGCCTCAATCGGAGCTGTTTTGCGGTTCATAAAATTGGAAAATCTGGAACATAACAGCGCCTTCACCGTGAGATTAAAAGCTTGGTAAAATTTTCGATGTTAAAAAATGTCTTATTTTAAATGAGTGATAGTAAGATTTAGCACATGTTAAAAATTAATATTGTTGTACTTCTTATGACAACGTCGATTGCAGCATTCGCTCAGCAGGTGGATGACTGGAGCTTCCATTTGCAATCGACAACAATCACTCAGGGGCATGGGGCTTTCAATTCACCGTACTCGGCATCGCTGAGCCTCATGTCCATACCAGAAATAAAAACCTCTCAGACAATCACATTTTTCGCGGGCAGACGTTTGTGGAGTGGAGGGGAGTTTTACTTTAATCCTGAAATGTCGGCTGGAACCGGGTTGAGTGGTACGCATGGAATCGCCGGTTTTTCGAATGGCGAAATATATCGCGTGGATACCGCAGACCCCAAAGTTACTATTTCGCGCCTTTACGTTCAGCAGATTTTTGGTCTCGGTGGTGCTTCTCAAAAAATCCCCGATGATAAAAACCAGTTAGGCGAAACCGTAAATGTCAAAAGAGTGACCGTGGCTGCAGGCAAATTTAGCCTCAATGATTTTTTTGATAACAACGCTTTTGCTCACGATCCTCGCACTCAATTCCTAAATTGGTCCTTGATGGATAATGCCGCTTGGGATTATGCGGCGGACACCCGCGGCTACACTTGGGGACTTTATTTCGAAATCAATCAACCCGATTGGGCGTTTCGAGTGGCTTCAGTTTTAGAACCAACTTCAGCAAATCAAATTGATCTTGAAATGGATTTAACAAAGGCCCACGGAGACAATGCTGAATTTGAGTGGCGATACAAATTAAAAAACGAATCTGGAAAATTGAGATTTCTCTATTATCAGAATCACGCTCATATGGGGAGCTACCGACTAGCATTGAATAGCGGAGCTTCTATTCCGGATGTCACATCGAATCGAGATTCTCGGATAAAATATGGTTATGGAATCAATCTTGAACAGGAAATCAATGAAGTTCTCGCGGTTACAAGTCGTTGGGGTTGGAACGATGGAGCGACGGAAACCTGGGCGTTTACCGAAGTGGATTCTACTTTTACTTTAGGAATAAATTTAAAAGGAAAACTCTGGAAAAGAGACGGTGATAATCTTGGTTTAGCTTTTATCACTAACGGATTATCTCAAGATCACATTGACTACGTCACTGCGGGTGGAGTTGGTTTTATCATAGGAGACGGCCATCTGAGTTATGACCGTGAAGAAATTCTGGAATTTTATTACGTATATAAAATTTTGGATTTCTTAAGTTTCACTGCAGACTACCAATTCGTGAATCACCCCGCCTACAATCAGGATCGGGGACCAGTTTCTATTTTAGCTGCTAGAGCTCATCTGGAGTTTTAGTTTCTTTGGATTTACCTATCAAGGCCGGAAGCACTGTCAGTGTGAAAATCAGTGAGGTTATAAGTCCTCCCAAGATTGCAACAGCAAATGGTTTAGCCGTTTCAGAGCCTATTCCATGGGAAAATGCCGCTGGAATTAATCCTACAATTGCCACACTGTTTGAGATCACTATCCCGCGTATTTTGTTTTCGAGTGCTTTGAATATAGATTTAGTGATTTTATAATCTGAGAGCAGCATGATCCCCGACAACAGCGAAACCCCGATGAGGACTATCCCGCCGGCAGCGGCTGAAATACTGAGGTTTAATCCGCCGATTTTCAGAGCTAAAAGTGCGCCCAAAGCGGAAAATGGAATTTCCCAAACCACAATACCCACGTCACTCCAGTTTCCAAACCAGCTGAATAAGAGAACCACCATGGCCAGCACGCATAAAGGTACTATCACCAAAAACTGATTCATTGCGCGATCGGCATTTTCAAAAGAACCGGACCAAACTATTCTATAGTTAGATGGGAGTTTTATTTTCTCAGCAATTGCTTGATTCGCATCTTTCACGAAGTCCACCACGGCACGGGAGCGCACTGAGCATTTTACGGCAATTCTTCTTAATCCTTGCTCTCTATAAATGCTGCCGACACCTTCGACCAAACTGGGATCAGACACATCACCCAGGGGAATTTTAGCGCCTTCGGGAGTCAAAACAGGAAGTGAGGAGATGGCATTTTGATCGACGCCTTCTTGAAACATTGGCTTCACCAGAACTTCAGTGGATCGGCCTTGTTCGTCTATCATCTTTGTCGCAAGTTTACCCATTAAACCTGCTTCCAAAACATCTTCAGCATCGGAAACTCTTAAGCCGTATCGGGCCAGCAAATCATGATTCATGGTGAATCGAAGTTCTGGTTGCCCGAGTAGATGTTCACTAGCAACATCTTGCGCTCCGGGAATAGTCTTGACGAGTGCAGTTATTTGATTGGCGTATTTTTGGAGCTCAATTAAATTTGGTCCAAATATTTTAACGACCAACTCACCTTTAACTCCGCTTATAGCTTCATCCACATTGTCCTTGATGGGTTGTGAATAGTTGAAAAGTACTCCTTGAATATCTTTGAGTGAGTTCTCAGCAATAGTGGTGATCCCATCAATAGTTTTTGCAGATTTCCATTCGTTCTGACTTTTCAGGGAAACAAAGAATTCAATATTATCAAATCCATTTACGTCTGTACCATCGTCTGGCCGACCAATCTGAGAAACGACGTTTGTGACTTCTGGAATTGTTTTCAAATTTCTTCTAATTTTTTCTGCGAGATTTACAGATCCAAGTCTGGAAATAGTGGGCGGGGCAGTAGCTCTGATGTAAAGGGCTCCCTCATTCAGCTGGGGTAGAAATTCCCTCCCGGTGACTAGATAAAGCCCGAAAATAGTCACTGTAAACGCTAGCCCGATTTTTATTCTTGCGTGATTTACCTTGGAAAAATAAGAAATTATCCTCTTACATTGAACAGTGAGTTTTTTTAGATAGGGATCCAGGAAAGCGTCATGAGAAATATTCGGTTTGATTTTTCTGGCGAAGATAGGAATAAATATCAGCGCACCCAGTTGCCCGCCGAGCAATGCTGAAATGAGAGTGATGCCAAGTGGTTTAAATATTCTTCCCTCGACTCTTTGCAAACTTAGAATTGGAATGAATGCTATCAGTAGTAAGCCTGCGCATAAAAATGCGGGAGCAAGTACCCCTCCGATAGATTTGGCTAGAATTTCATCATCACGTCTTCGTGATGTATAAACGGCAAATATTGCGGCTTCGCCAGCAAAAATTGCCGTCTCAATAATGATTCCGAAATCAACGGCCCCTAGGGAAATTAAATTTGGTGCGTAACCAAACGCCCACACTCCTAGGAACGCTATCATCAGTGCAAATGGGATGATGATAGTAACCCCAAGGACAATCGGCCAAGCATCTAAACCCAAACCCAAAATAAGCACTACACAAACTAAGATGATGCCTAAAATAATATTGTGAAAAACGGTTTTGCTACTGTTGGCGATAAGTTCAGTGCGATCGTAATAAGGCTTGATTGTGATGCCAGGAAGTTGTCCCGAACTATTGAGTTCAGAAATTTTCTGGCGGATTTTTTTGCAAGTGTCTAACGTGTCAGAGCCTTGCCTCAACAATATGATGCCCTCGACAACGTCATTGTTTTCATTTTCACCCACTTGCCCTAATCGGACGTGGTGACCAATGCGAACATTTCCAACGTCTCGAACTCGAATGGGGGTTCCGTGAGCTGTCCCAATGACTGCTGATTCTAAATCCTCAGGCTTTTCAAAAAGTCCGAGCGATCTAACCACAAACGCTTCTGAGCCATGTGTGATAATACTTCCACCAGCGTTGGCGTGATTTTGTCCCAAAGATTGCGCTATATTTGAAGGACTTAGTCCCAAGGTGCTGAGTTGTGGAACATTCAATTGAACTTCAATTGTTCGAGTAGGACCGCCAAAACTCACTACGTCCGCCACTCCAGGAATCGTTTTAAATTCTCGTTCTAAATTCCAGTCTTGAAGAAAACGGGCCTCGTCAATGGGCACTCGACTTTCTAAAGTGTATCTGAATATTTCTCCTGAAGGAGTGCTCTCCGGCGAGAGGGTTGGTTTTACGCCGTCAGGCAAAGAAGCATCACCCAGACGCTGAGCAACATCGATGCGCGCTTGTCTCAACTGTGTGCTGTCATCAAAAGTCAGAGTGATCACGCTCAATCCAAAAAGAGAAATGGATCGCTGATTAATAAGACTATTGATTCCCGTGAGTGCCACTTCCATAGGAATAGTGATTTGTCTTTCTACTTCTTCCGCGGCTTTACCTTGGAATTGAGTGATGACCTGCACTTGTACATTCGTGAGTTCTGGAAAAGCTTGGATTTCACTTTGAAGAACGGTTTTAAGCGCGTAACCACATAAAGCTAAAATCAGAGTGAATACCAAAAGCGACTGTCGTCTTTCGATATCTAGCCACCAGCTTAAAAAGCGGGTCATGGCTGAGGCTCAAGTTGCAATTGGTTAAATAAAAAGAGAGCGCCTTGCGTAGCCACCAAATCTCCTGCAGTGAGTTGCCCTGGTTCATCCGGACTGAAAGAACTTGAGTCTTCAGATTCGCTAATCACACGAATGGAAACGGGCTGAAACCCTTTTCCCATTTTCTTGATGACATATTGTTTGTTGTGGCTAAAAACCAATGCTTCTGTAGGCACACTTAAAATCTCTGAACCTAATTTTGTTTGCACATCACCAAAGACAAGTGCATCCACATTTGCTCCTAGTGGCATTTTTGCAGGTGACAATCTAATTTTAACCGTTCGGCTGGCTTGATCAATGGCGGGAACAATCTGCTGAATTGGTGCTGAGTAACGAACAGATCCTTTTTTCGACAATTGAAATGAAACTGTCTGTCCGATTTTAAGCATCGCCGATTCATTTTCTGGTACATCCAATTCAATGGCGAGTTTTGAAACATCGATGATCGTTGCGAGTGGATCTCCCACATTGAATGTTTGTCCAAGTTCCAAATTTCTTTTTACCATTACCCCTGCATGAGTGGCCACGATCTCACATTCTTCGTCTACTAGTTTCAGTCCGAGTTGTTTTTCTCGACGAATAGTTGAATCAAGCATTTCTTTTAATGCTTGGTCTTTTGCTACGCGCATTTCTTCGCCAAGAGAAATACAATCTGCACTGCTCACCTTGAAGAGTGAGCTTCCGATAACGACTTTTTCTCCTTCGCGTTTAATAATATCCGTGATTCGCCCTTGAACGCGGGCAGATTCAACAATGCGCCCACCTTCTTTGGGAACCACGCGACCTGTGACGTGGATTCCACTGAGGCCAGTTCCTTTTTTCACCGGAGTCCATTTGTAATCTGCTTCTTCAGATGCGGCAAAGCAGTTTATGGAAGTGACAAGAATCATGAAAACTAAATAAAGTTTCATGGAATGTGGTTCTCCTTTGAGGACGAGGCCAATTGGCATTGTGAAAGGCACTTGAGGCGGGCGGTGATTATAGTGTTTCGGATTTGAATGTCCTGAGCTTTCAAGTCGATGAGAGTTTTTCTTGCCAATACCAATTCAGCAAATCCTAATTTTCCAGTACGATAAGATGACAAAGTACTTTCCATCAAGGCATGAGCCATCATCAGATCTTTTGATCGTAATTCACGAAGCCTGCGAGAACTTCTTTGGTATGTTTTTCCTGCATCTTCTTTGTCGGCCTTCACGTGTATCAATTGAATTTCCGCAGTGTAACGGTCTACCGACGCTTGCGATTTCATACGACGCGCTTCCGTGGTTTCATAAAATGGGAAAAATAAAGGGACTGTGATCATCACGGAGTAGGTCATTGTCCATTCTTTTCCCGAGGGACTGGCTGGTAGGGAGAGATAGTGATTTTTTGCTGCACCAAATGTAAGGTCAGGAAGTTGTGACCACCACGCAACAGAAGAAGTAGCCTCACTCAATCGAATAGTTGCATGCAGGCGATCTTCATCCGCATTGTTCGCTCCTAATTCGGAAATTACTTTTTCATCTAGATCATCACCAAGCTCTGCGGAACTCGCTTGCTCTTCGTCTATATTAAGTAACGTTGCTAGGGCTCGGCAACTCACTCCTTTTTTGTCTTCCGCTGCTTCTAAATCTGTTTTTTGTTGTCTGAGTTGAAGTTCTGCGCTGATATTTTCAGACTGAGTTCCGTGCCCTGATTCGTATCTTGCTTTAATCGAGCGCGCTAACGTTTCAAGATCCACTGTTATTGCTGCTTGCTGATCAAAGTTAGCTTTTGCAGTGGCGCAGTCGAGATAAGTTTGTGCGATTTGATTGGCAAGTTCGTATTTTTTTGCCGAGTATTCAGCAAAAAGTGATCTCTCTTTTTCTGCATCTAAATGAGAAAGTGCTAATCCTTTTCCAGGAAAACTTACGACTTCTGAAATTCCCACGGCTTCGCTAGCGCCGTCATCCGCCCCGATAAAAATAAGTTGTGGTTCATTGAGCACGAATCTTTTCCATCGGTCCATCCTCGCGAGACTATAAAGTTCTCTCTGGGGGGCTATGTACGATGGTTTTCCGAGTCCAAGAAAGACCGCGTCGGTCAGGCCGAGCGCTGAAGCATTTAATGGAAATTGTGTAATCATGGCAGAAAGTATAATGAGTCTAAGTAAATCGGTCCGCGCAAGTTTCATAGTCTCTGGCTATAGCAAATGCAATGCCACGAATTATGGCCAAGATGTCCAGGGTAGAAAGGTTGATGATCTCTAGACACAATTTATCTTTCAAAGTGAAATGTTAGGGTTTCAAAAGTTAATATACTAAAAATTTAGGTATTTTGTGTGTCCCGGAAGCGGACGTTTTGGTCGGATTTCGGGCGGGGACAACGGGAATATAGTGTTTAATAGGGTCTGAATATCGGGCTGTATATAATGGTGATCAGTCTTTTCCAAATTCCGAACGTCACCAAATTAATAATTTTATTCTACCGTGCTTCCCAGACGTCAATAGGATTTCCTATGATAGGGTGCATTTTTTGGCTTTCTCCTGCCAACTTTTCATCATCTCTTGAACAGATTCACCTAAGGTGACGGAAGATTTAGAGGAACGTTCTTTCTTTTTAAGTTCTTTTATCGAGGACACCATAAAGACTCCTTTGGTTTACAAAACTTCTGAAGAAGAACCATAATGGCGACTTGACTTGGTAATAAATAATAAAATTAAAATATTGCAAGCAAGGAAATAGCATTTTCACTTCCGATGGAAATCCCTATCTTAAACAGAGTTTCTACCTGACTTCGATAAAATAAGGACTGTTTAGTTGGCCCGGATTAATTCCTGTCGTGCCAAATTTCAGTATAAAATTCCCGTTGGAATCAAATATGGAAACTCTATTTAGGTTAATATCCAATGCATAAATATAACCTCTGGAGTCTACGGCTACGTCTGTGAGGCCAGTGAATTGCCCCGCGCCTGTTCCGGAACTTCCAAATTGAAAAATAAAAATCCCAGCGGAGCTAAATTTTTGGATGGAATTTGCCATAGAATCGCAGGCATATAGATTCCCCGCAGCATCTGTGGTGATTCCTGAAAGTGCAGAGAACTTCGCATTTCCAATTCCCGGTGTGCCAAACTTCAAAATAAAATTTCCTAAGGAATCAAATTTTTGCACTCGGTTGTTACCTGAGTCCGAAACAAATACATTAGAACTTAGATCTGAGGCCACATCTACAGGTGAAGAAAATTGACCGTTCAAACCTCCAGCAGTTCCAAACTTGAGAATAAATACCCCTAACGGAGAAAATTTTTGCAATCGAGAATTAATTTGATCTACCACGTAGTAATTCCCCGTGGGGATATCAACGTTCACACCTTCTGCAGCATCGAACTGCCCGTCGAGGGCGCCGAAAGTTCCTGATTGTAAAATATAGTTTCCTTGAGAATTAAATTTTTGGACTCTATTCTGTGCATTATCAGAGACGAAAATGTTGCCACCAGAATCTAATGATATTCCTTGCGCAAAATTAAATTGGCCGTTTCCGGCTCCATTGGAACCAAATTGGGAAACATAGTTCCCTGAAGAGTCAAAAACTTGCACACGGTTGTTTCCGGTGTCTGTAATAAAAATATAGTGAAGAGAGCCTGGAGCTGAAAAAAACGTTACTCCGCCCCAAAGTCTGCCACATCCAGCAGAAAATATTGCTGTCAAGCATAAGAAGATCAATTCGCAGAATATTCTAGTTTGTTTCTTCTTCATCTTTTCAATCATCTCCATTAGAGTGGGATGGTATCACGGCGCCCCTTTCCAATTTATTAAATTTAGTAAATCCTTGATAAGTCAGTCTCCTAATCCACCAGAAATTTAACTAAATCTAAATCGAATGCTTTTTAACGTACGTTATTAAGAACATGGAGGACTATTGAGCCCATTGAAATGGCCAAAGGACAATTTTGTCAGTTGTTAGACCGCGGGCTGTCCAAAAATAACCCAGAAATTTGAGTAGTTGTCTGTAAATTTTCTTCCTTGAGAAACAGCATCAAGGATCTTCGCCAGCGGTTGAATCGAGTACTTCCATTTTAAAATCAGAAGATGCGTAGAGTTTTAGTGGCATCAGAAGCGCGGTCATTTGGCCGTGGTGGCGTTCAGGCAGTTGCAGATATTATTGGAATGTCACGGCAAACAATTTATGTCGGAATTTCTGATATTGAATCTAAAAACCATAAATACAACCGAAAAAGAAAGCCCGGTGGTGAAAGTAAATAGCTGAGCAAAAAAACATTCAAACCTTTTGAGTGCCCTTGACAGCTTGGTTGAGCCAACGGCAAGGGGGATCCAGAATCCACTCTCAGGTGGACTTGCAAGAGCGCTAGAAATCTAGCGGAAAATTTGTCTGAGAAGGGGTTTTCATTTGGGCGATAATCTGTGGTGAATATTTTGAATGACTTGGGTTACAATCTTCAATCAAATCGAAAAACTTCTGAGGGGAAAAGGGACCATCCACACCGCTATGAACAGTTTTACTACATCAACAAATGTGCAAGTAAATTTTTACGATCCCCGGACTCAGGTCTCTCTGTTGACACCAAGAAGAAAGAGCTGATTGGAAAGTATCCGCCAGTGATGGTGGCAAATGGGAAAAAACGTTATCCTTAAGCAAAAAAGCTTTTAATCTGCGCCGATGCTGGAGGTAGCAATGGGTACCGGTCACATCTGTGGAAACGCGAGTTGCATAGATTCTGTGACCCATCTGGTTTTACAGTGACTGCCTGCCACTTCCCTTCGGGCACCAGCAAATGGAATGAAATTGAACACAGACTTTTTCATATATCAGTATGATCTGGCACGGCCAGCCCTACGTATGCACTTGACGCAAGTTAAGCAGTATTCGGTTCAGATTTAACTGCTGCCTCAACCAGTCTATGGAAGACAAGCCCTCTGCTTTTTGAAGTTCGTCGATTGTAGCGGAAAACAAATTCATCAAGATACGGCTGAATTTCTTTTATTTTCATGCCGCCATGATAAGTTCCATGATACCAACGCTTCATGTGCGCAGTGACTCGGCCAATGCGTGGTAATAATCTGTCGTCGTCGCCATCTATATTTTCCCAAGTGTACGGTTTTTTCATGGCCTCGCGGGTGTAACTTTTTTCAACAATAGAATGATAGCTCTTATGACCGTCAGAAATAATATTTGAGCCAAGTTCGATCATATCAATAATAAAACCTTGAACCTCTTCAGCGCTTTCAGACTTAACATGTTTGAGCCGAACCCGACCTGTTGCTGACCCTCGCTTTTCGGCAGCTATCATTATGATTTCCTTACCCTTTACGCCACCAAGAAAGGCCTGATCAACTTCAACATCACCACTGAGTTGCGATCTTGGTGATTGAGCTGTACATGTACGTAACTTTTTTAAAAGTGCCCACGAAGTCCGATAGCTTCCGATTCCAAAATTTTGTTGAAGTGAAAGTGCATTGGCACCATTTTTTTGACCCATAAACCACCAAATCATTTGAAGCCATAAGTTTAATGGCAGCTTAGTATCTTGAAAAAGTGTTCCGGACAAAACCCTAGACTCAGTTTCACAATCAGAACAGATCCAAAGCAGACGCTTTGATCTCCAAAACTTTTTTGATCCACAAGCGGTGCAGACAAAACCATCTTTCCAACGAATCGATGCAATGTAGTCTATGCAGGCATCTTGTGTGGCAAATTTCTTAGTCAGTGCTTGATAATTTTTAGGATAATCCACTTGTCCATATTGGATCTAATAGCTAACTTGCGTCAAGTGCATACGTAGGCGGCCAGCCGTTGGTGGATTATCAGACTGTTGTGAATTTAATTGCCGCGACAACAGCAAAGATGTACCTAACTTCTGAGCGTCTTCGTATTGACTCACGGGTAAAGGTGACCGAAGAGGGTTCATGATCCTGTTAATCTTTTCTTCTTTTCCATTTCGACTATTAATTGATTGCTTCCTTCGTAGGGGAGCAGACGATCCCACCTTACTCCACGATTTGAGGTGTGAAGGTGATGTTCAATGAACCTTGTCGCTTGAGAGTCTCCTTGAATTCCGGCCTTCTCAAAAGCATCGACGATAGAAATCTCAAGCATAGACAGTTCATAATAAACTTGCCCTTCAGAGATTTGCAGTTGTAATGCCATCTCCGGAACGCTGAGTTTTGGGGGTTGTCCATCGTTTAGTTGAAATTCAAAAGCCGAGTGGCGGTTTGTGTTAAGCAACTTCGTTTATTTCCTGATTCGTGTCAACGTCATTTTGTTCG
>JAYTHU010000155.1:0-11290 GCA_043732305.1 Oligoflexia bacterium | reverse complement strand
AGAGGTTTTTCCGACTAAATCCTCTAATTTTTCAAAGCAAGGTGCTATTCCCACCCTAGGCTGGGCTTGGGCGAAATTGATGGTTGAAAATATCAGACCTAGCGCAACAGATATAGCTTTTTTATTGGTTACATGTGTTCTGTATGGCTTTTTAAACTGCTTCATTTCTTACCCTTTTTGAGAAGTGAACTTTTTTAAGAGATTCTTCACACAGATTTTTGCTTCCCCTGGTTTGGTGACAGTATTTATCGTCTTTTATCATGCTTGCCGTGACTGCAAATCGCGAACCATAGTTTGTCACACCGATCTCAATTACGGCATTTGGGATATCGATTTCATTTTTTTGTTACGGATTAAGTTCACCAATGTCTTGTAATTCAACATTTTTGTTTCTCATTCGAATTATGGTTTTTAAGTAAGTATTGTAACTCAATTTTTTGAGCGCAGGATCGACCCAAAATCATAAAAGGCGGTTTGGTCACCTCCGCCGAAGAGGTGAAACAAGTATTTACTGATGAGCGAATGAACCAGGGGCTTTCCATCGTTGCCTTGCATTTGTTGGATCTGATCACTCGTGTTCAAGGTGGAGAAAAGTCAAGTTCACACTTTTTTGGATGATTTAATTTCTGCTTTTCAATCTATTGGAATTGATTTGCAGACTTCGATCGATCTCAGTTTCAAACTTCTGACTTTTTATGGAACTCAGGGCGCGTCGATTTATTTAGTCGAAGGACTTGCCACATCCGAAAATCAATCTGTCATGCAAGCGTCTTACATTGCTTTCTTGACGGAGGTTATAGAGCGCTCGCAAATAATTTGATGGACCATAGCAGAGCTTGGGAATCGCTGACTTACCCAGTGAAAGATTTAAGAAATTATTTTACTCGTGTTGACCTAGCTGTAAATGATTTCGGAGCGCAATATGGCGCTGAACGAGCTGCAAAAATGAGGTTAAGTAACTCAAACATCGATTCACGTATCAGTATATTGATCGATACTTCTCCGGCACTTGCACCACTTTCAAAGGATGACGCCGCAAATCTTTACCGAAATAAGTTAGGATATTACAAATATTGGAAAAAGATTTTTGTACCAGACGCCGGCTACGAGAATTGAGAGTAGGACTTGGAGTTGAAATATTTGAAGTACGTGGTTTATCATAAAAAATGGCCTTCAGAAGCCCGACACTACGATCCTTATCGAAACGACCGATTCTAGAAAATTGAATAGCCGATCTAAATCGAGCGCGACGTGGAGCGTAGACATTTATCATCATAGTTTGCACTTGGCGCGGGGCATATTTCGTGCAGCATGGTGCAGTATGAGTTTGACAACTTTTCTTCTTATCATTTGTAGTGGCCTCAACCTTCAGGCCCAGCCAAAGCATTATAAAACTTGCATGGCGGTTGAGGAAGATTTGATCAGTGATCGAGTTAGGCTGAGTTTTCGGGAAGGACTTTTAAAAGTTGATCTAGGAATGAATATGAGTTTTCCCCAAATTGGGCTGGGAATCAATGCAGGGAGCGTAGCCTACTATCTTTTGAATCAAGGGGAGCTCCGTGAATTGAGTGGCCCGCTGTCGCCCGAAGAAATTGATAGGGCCTACGAGGTCATGGCCAGGGCACATGCATCTCATGATAGGGCATTTAGAACCCGCGCCGAGGCGGACTTTGGCTTGAATGCTATTTTGGGTATCGCTTATTCCTTACTACCTTCTATGATAGTGAGGACGCTTGAATTTTTTATCGATTTTAGGAAAATTCCTGCAGGTACGGACGAGGATAAAATAAATTATTTCTATACATCTGGAAACTTTACTCCTGAAATTGAAAAGTCAAAAAGGTACGCGCAAACAGTTATGAAGGCTTTGCGATCGCCGGAAGCTATGGGGCTTTCGAAAGAATATCGGATGTCAATTAAGGAGCGGCGCCACTCTCGAACTGAGATTCGTGCGGGACTAGAAGAGATTGTGGTTAAATATTTGTTAAGAAATCATCCCGAGCTGGGGATTGGGATCACCCAAAGGCAACATGAGAATTATAAAGAGCCCAAAAAGTTAGCTGTTATTTTTTGGCGTTTGATCAGTGGTCAATCTGTAGTCCTAGACTCAAATGAAATACTTTGAATTTACATTTGAGCAGTCCCGCTCTTGGCAACTTTCTTTAACTCAAATTTATTTGGATCTCAGCAGCTCCCAGTTAGAAATGAAGTTTGATCCAGTGTTGGTTTTGAAGGCTGCTTAAAAATATCTTTTCGTGAATTGAGTCATCGCTTAAACTTTTTTCTTTGGATGAAACAAAACAGGGGAGGTTTTGTGGGTACGGGAACGCCCTATATGTCATGAAAGATGTCGTGTCGAAGTCAGTCAGATTAGTTCAGGGCGATTTAGGAACGATGAAAAATGGCACACAGAAAATTTTCAGAAGAACAGGAGCGAATGTGAGTGAAGAAATTTCTTAGTCGAGGCAGTCAGTCGATTGATGTATTTTGCCGGGAGCAGGTTATGAGTTCAACTGCGATCTACAAGTGGATTGGTATCAAATGTCTAAAACCACTGGATGCCTGATTTCTCTCTAGTTTTCAGTCCTGGTTTTCGTATTTAGAATTTGAATCTCGGGATCTTCACTGGCCAATATTTCGACGATGTCGTTCAAGCTGGCAAAAAGATAGTGCTTGCAAACAGCAAAAGTTTTGTCATGAAATACTTCAGCAAATTCTTGAAGCCAAATGGATTTAACAGCTGTGAGTAGGGGGTAGGTCGCATCTTTGTATAGTCCTCTAGAAATTTTAGGAGCGTCGCCGATGAATCCCGTGATTTCATCGAAAGGTTCTTGGACATATCGGTGCGCAAGGACAGAATCTCGTTTAAATTTAATTTGAATGTCATTCGGAAATCCGTCTTGAAAAAGTGAAAACTTCAAAACGACATTCACTTCGCCGTGCCCATTCCCACTAGTCAAAGCGCCGATCATACTAAAATCTATTTCCGCAGCTGGTGATGAGATATCAATATGTGGTGTGAGTCTTTCCCAATTTAACATTTATTTTTTATTTTGCTTCTTAGTGCTTGGTTTGCTTTTTCCACGGCGGCCTTGGGCGATTTCTATAGAATATCCGTCAGGATCAAATGCGGTTGCCGCGCGTTCCCAAGGCTCATCATGGGGAGGCGCGTGAAATTTAACGCCTTTTTTTAAAAGGGCTTTATAAAACCCGTCCAAATCATCTGTGCTTAATTCAATGTGTATCGCGCGTTTTTGTTTTGCCGTAGATTTGGTTGCTCCCTCCTTCATCGCTTCACTGAGTGCAAGCAATCCAATTGTTCCACCGGTCGGGCCGCCGACGCGAATCATCGCAAAATGTGGAGATGAATTCCATGGACATGAAAATCCCATTTTCTGAGTGTAGAAATCGACGGATTTATCAACACTGGCCACTGTGAGAGTGATCCCTTCCATTCTAACCGCTTTTTTTATCGCCATTTGGATTCCCTCTATCTGTTTTTACAATTTACAATTTATGTTATGTCAGTTCAAAAAATTAAACCATTAAACACCTTTAAATATTCCTAGAACCATCCAAATATTTGCGCAGGCTAGCCATGCATGATTCACTGGAGTTTGCCGAAATCAACGGATATTTTTTTCAAACTTTTCTTTGGAAGGCACCTTCGCATTTTTTGAATCGGAATTGTCAAGAAGATGAGTGACTTCAGCGCCGGTGAAAATAATGAGGGAGGAATAGTAAATCCAAGCTAGTAAAACGACGAGTGAGCTTGCCGCACCGTAGGCAGAACCCATCGCAGATTTTCTTAAATACAATCCAATGAGTCCTTTTCCGACGGCAAACATTGCCGCAGTGGTAAATCCACCGATCAAAGCTTTGCGCCATTTCAATTCGGTTTTAGGAAGATATTTAAACAACGCTGCAAACATGAAAGAAAAGATTGCCGTCGACACCACGACGTTACACAAATTCCAAAAAAATCCGTGCTGCGTGAAGAAAAATGTAAGCACCGCGCTCACCAATAGTGAAACCATAGATAAAAATCCTAGACTAAGAACCATTCCCAGAGAGAGTAATCTTTTTTTGATCCATGAACCTATGCCGTCTGTGGATTTTGAATCGGTCTCCCAGATCACATTGAGTGAGGACACAAGTTGTGAGAACACTCCACTCGAAGTGAAAAAAAGTACAAGTATCCCTAGCACTCCTGCCAAGCCTGCAGTTTTCGGACGGTGATTCGCGCTCTGAATGATCGTGGTTACGGCTTCGGCGGCTTGGTCTCCTATGAGATAATGGATTTGCGTGAGAAATTGATTCTGCGAGCTTTCGCCCAGCAATCCCACTGCCGCCAATGTGATGACGAGTAAGGGGGCCATTGCTAGCGTGGTATAAAACGACAATGCAGCAGATAGAGTCATCACATCATGCTTGTTGAAGGCTGTGATCAATTCCGAAAAATAATGCCCAATTTGCTTCAAAGTTCTTTTCATTCTAGACCTGATTATCACATAGGCGCTACGCCACTAAGAAGTTATTTGTGTAAAAAATTTATTTACCTTCAATGTAACCTTAAAGCAGAAATCTATTGCCATTCTCTGAGAGCGCACCTGACAATGAAGGATGCGACTTTTCTGTTTAATGATGATACTGGCGATCTCTACCAAAGCGAATGCATTTATCCCTGAACGGAGAAATGATACATCTTCTATCAAGCCAGGTTACTTGATCGCGCCCTTGTTCACAGACGTTCCTGGGATTGGCACTGCGGTTGGTGCCGGTTTCATAGATGCCAACATGCTCAACTCCAGGTCAGATTTGGAAATTGCAGTTGTTGTGGGAAACTTAAGTGCCGCCATTGTTAATATTTCTAACATTCACCTAGGTGACCACATTCTTTTTAACTTCGGAGTTTACGGATCAAAACTTGGTTATCAAGTTTTTGACCGTGGTGGTTACTCTGATCAGTCAAGTTTCAATTCGCCTCTGCACTATGAGTACGGTGGTTCTGGAGATCTCACTTTTCGATTTTGGGAAGATCGTTTGCAATTTTTTGGGCATTTTGGGCCGAGCAAACTCCAATTCAGTCAGGTTTCTGATTCAGCGAGTGATTCATTTGCAAACGCGGACAATGCCTTTCATGACACCGTCTCAACTTCTTTAGGGGTGCGCTTAGATTTCACTGACAATGTTTTGGATCCTCGACGTGGTCTCAGATTGGAGGCGAGTCGTATTCAGGAATTATTTTTTGATCCAACTCGTAGCCAATGGTACACGGCAAATTTTAGCGGGACCTATTTTGTTCCGGTTGCCAGTAGCACTCTTGTATTTAATTATTTTAGATCGAGTGCTTATCTCATCCAAGCGAACGGATATTCTCAATCGCAACTTCAATCTGCAATGAGCTTGAATTGTCAGTCGATCACAAACGTCACACTACAGTCGCGCTGCACGGCTGTTGAAACGCAAAGAGTGCAAGAAAGATTTGCAGAAAATTCTTACGGAACTGCAGCTCCATTGGGTGGGAGTGATCGCATGCGCGGATTTTTGCAAAATCGATTTCATGGATCGCAAGCGCAATTCTTTGGTTCAGAATTTCGCTTCAATGTGTTACATGATGGCGCCCCCTTTGATTTGGGATTCATGAAAGGTGTCCGCTCAAATGTGCAGCTTGCAGCATTTTATGAAGTTGGGCAAGTGTCTGATACTCCACTGGCAGTTGAGCAAGCGCCTTTGCGCAGTGACTTTGGATTTGGATTGCGATTTTTATTTTCCGGTGTGGCAATACGTGCCGACGTAGGAATTGCAAACGAGGGTACGCAGTTCACACTTTTCTTTGGTTACCCTTGGCAAGGATCTTTCCTGTAATGCAAGCATTAGAAAAGCCTGAGATGGTCATTCAGGTTTTGTACAAAAACTTCCTGGTCGTAAGTCTTGAATAGCAAAAATAGGTTAGAAAACGAATTTCACTGGGCGTTAATCCGCAATGCCTGTACACTTTTTCTAGATGGAGGATTGAGACGATGAAAGAAAAACCTAGAATAGTTCTATATATGGCAGCAGTCATTCTCTTTGTTCCCTTGGTGGCCGCAGTTTTGGTCTACTTAGGCACGCATTTTCAGAAACAGTTTTTAAGTCGAGAGCTCGTACTTGATTTTGCCATGCTCTGCTTAGGCGCACTTTTTGTAAGTTACGGGGTTTGGAAAGTCAGATCTTGGGGCTTTTACCTACTTTTAGTATTTGGTCTCGCAGTGATAGGAATGGATTTGCAGCAGATCATTGCCAATCCCAAAACTTTGAACGCTTGGCACTTTGTGGATGCGGTTTTAGTTATTGCCGGCCTCACAATTATTTTCCAAGAAAAAATTAAAGCTCCTTATTTCAATCCTAAAATTCGATGGTGGGAGCGAGCTTCCCGTCATCGGACAGATATTCAAGGGCATTTTAAATACGGAACAAGCAATCAGGCGGCACTCCTTTTAGACGTGAGTGCTACTGGATGCTTCAGTGCTTTCGAGTTATCTGCAGAACTTGGATCAGTCGTTGATGTGACTGTCGATTTCGGAAAACTTCACTTCGAATCAAAAGCGAAATTTGTTCGAAAGAGCGAAAATCCTAAAGGTGTGGGCTTAATGTTTGTTGAAACAGACACGGTCAACAAAAAAATTATTAAAGAAATTTTAAAAGATATTGTGAAACAAAGTCCCGGTACTGCGGCTTAATTTACTGATGGTGTAACGGTCAGATTTTGCGAAAGATCATTGTCGAAGGCAGAGAGCTCTATGTGAAGAGGTTTTCTGCCTTCTTCTATTTGTACCATCTGCACTAAAGTTCCGTAACCGTCTCTGAGATCCCGATCAACGTCTTCAGTAGCGTAGGTGAGTTCAAAGGATTTTTCATCGATTTTCATTTCGTGACAAAGACTACCCTGAACTTCTAGATATTTCTCGGAACCATTTTTAAAAAATCGCACGCGACCCGCACAGTTGTCGCTTGATTGAGCGGGAAGCTCCACCCAATCGGTTGAATTTAAATTCATAGCCATGTCTGCAGCATACGCTTGAAAACTCAACGTGGAGAGAATGGTGAGGGTGAATACATAAGAAGATGATTTGAGAGCAGACATTTAAACTCCAAAAAAAATGAAATGCAGCAACGTGAAGTCTAGTTTGCAATTAATGTGCCGCGTTAAAGATTATAGGTGGGTCATTGGGCTCAAGTTTGTCACTCTTAACTGAAATAAATTCATTGCTGAACAGGTTTTTATGATGGGAACACAATCTAGACTTTGAACCGCATTAAGCCTAACGAACGGTCTTCCGAAGAAATCTATATGAAGACAAATATATTTCTAATTGTAGTTGCGGCTCTAACAGTTTTTTCATCATTGTCATCCCGAACATTCGCGCAGGTGCGGGAAGAGGTTATTCCATCTGCTGGTGAACCTCAAGGGCCTGATCTAAGTAACTATGCCGCTCCTCCGGCCTTGGATGAAGAAGTCGCACCGGCAGGTACGATTAGCAATAAAAAGGTAAGCAACAAAAGTTTAGCTGGAGAATCAGCTACCCACGAAAATATGGAATCGGCAGAAGGTCGAATCGCAATCGCGAAGGATGAGAATTCATCTTCGCGAAGTGACGAAGGTTTGATGTGCCGAAGTCAGACTATGATTGGCAATGTCGAAACTTGTCGCAAATCTGTGAGAGGTGCTGATCTGGTGAAAACTTTTAACGGTGAACCTGAAGAACAATTCAAGATTCGTCCAGATTCATCTGAGCTTCCAGTTTGGGAGTTTTCATTTAGGGATGGCGC
Source organism: Oligoflexia bacterium (assembly GCA_043732305.1). Lineage (GTDB taxonomy): Bacteria > Bdellovibrionota > Bdellovibrionia > JABDDW01 > JABDDW01 > JAYTHU01. Next base: position 3,478 of record JAYTHU010000155.1, on the reverse strand, counting down.
TCGTCAGGACATGGGATTTTCGATGGAATCAAAAACCACAAATTTTGAGGCCATGGTATTCCCTCGAAAGACAGTTCCAACAATCCAATCCGAGGGCGACAATCTGGTTGTGACCTTGGCAACGGGTGAGAAAGTCACTTACAACGCAAAAACTGCAAAAGTTATATCCGGAGTTTTATCCGACAGAAAAGGATTGAGCTACACGGGAACAGGCGTGATGGTTAAAGTTTTGAACACGGGTTTAAATAAAAAGAAAGACGCCGCACTCAATCGTCCTAACAAATATAAAAATGGAAAAACAGTTGAGATCACAAAGCTTGGTTCAAAAACCTGTTATGCCAACGTCAAAGATCTTTGGACTTCTAAAAGCGGCGAACCCGATCATTTTAAATTTGCGAGTGATGAAGCTTTTAATGGTTGGCTGAAAAAGAAATGTTCTTTCACTTTATAAATTGGAGATTCGCGCCTATGAAATCATTGAAATTTTTGTTCTTGGTTTTTATTTCTTCACTCGCCTACGCTGGAACTTTTTATCACGTAGACTTGCCTGATGCCGAGTCCGCGCAAGGAAAAAAGCTTGTGCTGAATGGCATGGGTCTTCGCGAGGTGACAATTCTTGGATTAGATGTCGATGTGTATGTGGGGGGATTGTACTTGGAGAAAAAATCGACTGACGCCAAGGAAATTATAAATTCAACTGATTTAAAAATTATCAAGATGAAATTTTTAAGAGATGTTTCGGGTGGAAAATCTAAAAATGCATGGCAGGAAACTTTTAACGATGTTTGCAAAAAGCCCAAAGACAATCAAAAGTTGGTAGACGCATGTACTAGTCTTAAACCAGAATTCGATAAATTCAAAAATCTCATGGTCGATATCAAAAATGATGAAACCGTGAGTTATGTCGTTTCGCCTAAAGGCGTTGTGATTGATGTCGATGGAAGACCACTTGGGAAATTTGACAGCGTGAATGCTTCACGATTTTTTATGGAAGCCTATATTGGACAAAAGCCAATTGGTGAAACTCTTCGTGACCGCATGCTAGGTCTTAAAAAATAAATTTTAAGCTTACTCGCTGAAAGCTTGTGCCATTTTTAAACGAGCTTCAGGATTTGCCGAACCCAAATCATATCCATGTTGCGCAAGTGCAAGTCTTGATTCAAAAGGCACGCCGTTCAGGCCCCAAAGCCCGTTTGCAATTGTCACTGCGTGCAGAGGCGTGCAACCAGAGTAGGCCAGGACCATTGCAAAAACACTTGGTCCGCGGTGTTGCTGATCATTGCAGCCCATTGCTAAATAATGATTTTTCGTCACGCAGCTGACAAAATTTTCGGGTTCGTCATCAAAAGATGAGTCAAGCACGCTTGAGTAATTAGCCACGATCACGGGAATATTGGCGGTTGGTTTCATAACGTAACGCCAATTGAAAAATTTCTCAGCAAGTGGATTTCCTTTATTGAAGTACCATGTGCAGTATTTTTCTGAGTGATTGGCATTCGAATTGAACCTGGCCATTCGCGTGATATCAAAAGGATCCGAAATCCCGACAGCTAGTCCCACAAGCTTCGTTTTTCCGAGCTGAAAACTATGCATTCTGAAAAGAAGCTCATCTTCCATCGAATTTGTGATTTCGTGCGTTAGAAAATTACCTTGATCACAATAAGCAGGTTCGTCCAAGTTCGATTTCGGTTGTGCCATCGCTATGTTTGCGAAAATCAGTAATGAGAGTGAAGCTTGTATCAGTATAATGTGGTTTTTCATTTCAAGTCCCCTTGGCCCAAGATTAGTATCTGTAGAGACAAAAAGCAAGGCTTTGGCAATCAGAGCCATGAATCGACAGAATTCTGTAATTTGTTTTCAATACACATAACTACTAGAGCTGTCACGAATTTACTCAAGTGATGTTTTGATTCTCCTAAGGCCTCCCTTGAGAGCATTTTTAGAAAAGATCGTAGCTGACGGGGAAATATGGTGTCCAATTGAGTCACCAAGCGAATACAAATCAAGCCCGATTCCGGATATGCTCTTCTTACTTACGTCATCTTTGACTGAGGTTGCGCCAACAGATCTTGTTTACGATGCAGCGGATGTCGGAGTTTTATTTGATCGAAGTTCTTGGGTTGATACCGCGGCCACATGGCTTACTGCAGTGGCGGGCCCTTATGATCAGAGTCATACTCATGAGGACGCAGGCTCACGCAATGTTCTGAGCTTATGGGAAATCCTGGCTGCGGATTTAATGTCACTTTACATGCGGAATAATTTCTTTTGCTGTCATTTGTAGATATACTATAAGGCTAAGTGAGGGAAAAGGTGGGTCATAAGATGAATAATAAATTATATAAAATTTTGCGGGTAGGACTCCCTATTGCCCTTATTGTTTTTGTCACAGCTTGCGGTCGCATGTGGGTTGATATTCATTACACGAACGGTGGCGGTAGCAATTCAATTTTAAACACTCGCAATTTAGAAGTTCCACTCGAAATGGCGCAAATTCCTATGGCATCTGTCAATACGGGGACATACGCGTCTCTCACAACTATGACCTCGCTCGATACCACTAATTACGATGGAGTTGTGAGTTACCTTTTTGAAATTGTGGCAAGTAATTCCGATGCCGTGATTCGCAATGCCGTTATTGTGGATTCCGGGGGTGTTGTTAAGGCGACCGTCCCCGTTCCAGCAGGAACTGCAAGTCCAACTCGAATTAGACTTGGCGGGACATGGATCCCAAATGCAGGCCCGGATGTTTACCGATTGAGACTTGATCAGACGACTGCCAACAATGACTTGAGTGTTTTTTCCTCTAGAATTATTATTCAACAAATTGGTGCATCTAAAACTGCGATTTACATTCCTCTTTCATCTAGTAATTATAGCGTCACCTACAATACTGATGCAGGGTTGGTCCTTCAAAATGGAGCTAACGTAGCTTATGCTGCCATCTCTGCTAAGGATTTGCTTTGGACCAAGCGGGCCGGCGTTTATAAGAACTTGGCCACGGGAACGCCGTGGACATTAGAGACAATAGCCTTGATGACAGCGCCGGCAGGCAATACCGGATCAGTTTCATTATTTGATAAAAACACAGGTCTTCAGGTGACGGCCTCGGAAATCAATTACACCAATTCCTCACCATATGTTTTGGCTAGCTCCAGTTTTTCGGATACCGCAGCTAATTTTACAAACGGTGATGTCATGCAGTTACAATACAAAACGAGCAACGGAGCTAGTTTTTGGAATACAAGTAAAACAGGTCTGTGGGTGAGGCTCAATAGCATTACCAATGCAGAAATTTATTATCGTACAGGTGGCTACATCCCTTGTGGTGGTGGCGGGGTCACAATGCCTCAGCAGAGAATTTACTTGGATACGTCAGTATTTTCAAATCCGCTTTTTTATTATGAATGCACGAGCTTCGGAGCTAACACCAGCGCCCTTTTTGATGCAACCAATACGGATTCGGGAGTTATCGGCG
>JAYTHU010000154.1:0-11295 GCA_043732305.1 Oligoflexia bacterium | reverse complement strand
GACAGAGCTGATGAATAAAGCGGGCGTTTGGGGAGTGATTCAGCCTTTCATTGAATCTGCCGATCTCGAAGCCGTCAATAATGTCATCGCGGCACTAGACAATTTGAAGACAAAAGAATTTGTTTCTGAAAATGGCAGTGATCCTAAAGAACTAAAAAAGTTCAAGCTAGATCATCCCGATGGTGAAATCAAAATCACTGGTCCCGGACAAAAAGATCTTGGAACTCTCCTCTACTCAGAAAAAAGTAAAAGTGAAAGCTATTTCATGTGGGTTGGAAGCAAAACTATTTCCGAGAGTGGAACTGGCTTTGCCGATCAGTTTAAACACAACGTCGACGACTTTAGAGACAAGAAAACTGTTTTGAAATTTACAAAAACTGACGTGACCGATATTTCTATCAAAACAGGCTTGGCGCAATTTCATTTACTAAAGAGTTCAGACAAGTGGATTCTTGATCCTTTCGACGCTAAAAAAGAAGTTAGCAGTCCTCAGGTAGATGTGCTTTTAACCAAATTGGGTGATTTAAAAGTGACGGAATTTTTGGCTAAACCACCTCTCAAGATTTTCTCTCCTAAGGGTGAAATTGTTTTGAAGGATTCCAAAGGACAATCCGTTTTCAGTCTGCAGTGGGAAGGAAGAACACCTTCGGGAAAAGCTGTCTTAGCTAAGACCGATAAAGCTCATCAATCTTTCGGCGTTGATCCAACTATTATTGATTCTCTGCCAGCGCAAACGCTTGTCCAAGACAAGTCAAAGTAGTATGACTAAGAAAAGTGCCGGCCCATCTATCATTGCTCAATCGCCTACTCGGGTGGATTTGGCGGGTGGCACTTTAGACATGTGGCCGCTTTATCTTTTTCATAAAAACTGTGTGACGGCAAATCTCGCTATCGAAATCTACACTCGAGCGACGATCATTCCCCGAAGTGATAGAAAAATCTCTCTGCGAAGTTTGGACACAGGCGTTCAACAAAATTACGCGAATCTGGAAGCTTTAGAAAAGAATGATAACCGCGATCTCATGCTTCTAAAAGTGCATGCGGAGTATTGGAAACCGAAACAAGGTTTTGATTTGATCACGCAAAGTGAATCTCCTGTAGGCGGGGGCATTGCCGCAAGCTCAAGTTTAAATATAAGTTTGTGTGGGGCCTTCCAAAAATTTACGGGCCAAAAGATGTCCAAAGAGTCACTCGTTTCATTGGCAGGAAATCTAGAGGCAAAAGTGATCAGTACCCCAACTGGCTGCCAGGATTATTTCCCGGCGCTCTTTGGTGGTTTGAATTTAATTGAATTGACGGATGAAGGGCCCAAGCGAAGCAAGGTTGCAATCAACATGAAACAGGTTGCTGAACGCCTGACGCTTGTTTACACGGGACGACCACACCACTCTGGCCTCAACAACTGGCAAATTTATAAAAGTCACATTGAAGGAGACAAAGTCACCTTCGCTAATTTAGAGAGAGTGCGCGATGTGGCTTTAGAGATGAAAAAGGTTTTACTCAAAAAAGATCTCAAGGGAATGACCCGTGTATTTAGAGATGAGTACGATGCGCGTATAGCTCTTTCTCCAGTCTTTACAAGTCCAGAAATCGAACGACTTAAAAAACTAAGTGAGGCCGCAGGTGGTGAAGCGATTAAAATCTGTGGTGCGGGCGGTGGAGGCTGTGTTTTCTTGTGGTCCCAGCCTAATAAAAAAAGTATCCTTGAGGAAGAATGCAAGCGCGCGGGATTCCAAATTCTGCGAGCCAAACCAACCGAGGTTGGACTCGTGGTAAAAACAAGCTCAAGGCCCATCGTTTTTTAGGGCTTCATCTTGCCGGTGGTAAAAGTGACCGCACGGCAGTCGTAGTTTTGGATTTTTACAGCCAACAAAATAAACTCTTTCTCACCCACCTTTTTGAAAGTATCGAACAAGATGGCGAGCGAACCGCCGACCAAGAGCTTTTGGAAATAATTCTGGGACAAGCTTCCAAAAAATCATCGGAAAAAGCGACTATCGGGCTCGAAAGTATTTCTGTTGATGCTCCCCTCAAACTTCCTCTTTCTATGACAAGCAAACACCAGTGCCAGGGGTACGAGCACTGTAAAGAAAAAGAAATCACTTGGATGTGGTCTCAATATAAGAAACAAAAACGAAAAAAAGTTCGCACTAAAATTTTCACTCCCTACACTCAACGGGTGGTTGAATATTACCTCGCCACTGAGGGAGCTCCCGAACTTCCACCACTGGAGGCCATGGGCTCCAATACCGCTCCAATAGCTGCGCGGGCCCAATATTTAATAAGGCTCTTGGCGCGCAAACTTCCCAAGATCAAAATTCTTGAATCCTATCCCGCGCTTTCTGTCTTGCGGATTGGGCAATCGCTAAAGATAGCAAGGTCTCATCTGCTGCATTACAAGCATCAGGCCGGTGGAGAAGAGAGTCGCCAAGTCATCTTGGATCATTTGCTCGAAGGTGATTTTATTTTCATTTACCATCAGGATTATCAACGACTCATCCATAACTTAGATGCGTTCGAAGCTTTTTTCTGCGCTCTCACTGGTTTTTTAAAATTCATGGGCTTGAATGAAAAGCCCCCCAAAGATTTGCCACTCAAACAGGGGTGGATTGAGATTCCCGGTAAAGACGTCAAAGGGTTGCTAGAACCTTAGGACTTGGATATAGTCGTGCTCATGGCTGAGATTAATAAACCAAAATTCATTCGACACGACGTCGTTTACTTCGAGTTTCAAGAGCCCGTAACGGAAGCTTTGGTTTATTTATGGGACATAGATAAAACCTATTTAGATACTCAATTTGATTCTTTTAGAACTTTGTTTAAGACCGCGTTTGAAAAAGCTTTTCAAAAAAAGAATGTCCCGGGTACAGCCACTCTGATCAGAGCACTTGAAACTTCGTCCAAAAAGAAATTTGGAAAGAGTGTTCCCATTTATTTCATTTCTGCCTCACCCCCGCAAATGGAGAAAAAAATTCTCCAAAAGATGCGGCTAGATCGGATAGCTCCGATGGGAATTTTCTTCAAAGATAATTTAAAGAATTTTCGGCCAAGTAAATTTCGTAGGCTGAGGCAACAAGTGGGTTTCAAGGTTCAAGCTCTACTTGAACTGCGATTGACGCTCCCTGATAATGTTCAACTCACCATGTTTGGCGATGACAGTGAAAGCGACGCTGTGGTCTACAGTCTCTTTAGTGACATTTGTAGTCGGCGTATGCAGCCTGCAGAATTCATGTCTATCTTAGAAGCTCTTCACACCATCAAGGAGCAGCGCAATCGCATTTTGGAATTGCAAAAAATCTGCCCGGTAAATGACCCGGTGGATAAAGTTTATATCAATCTAGTCAGTGACACGGATCCAGATTATTACGCAAAATTCGGCAGGCGAGTACTCGCCACTTTTACCACTTTCCAGGCAGCTCTCGATTTGTATCAATATGGGCGCATAGATATGTATTCTTTGACAACCGTAGCCCGAGATATGATTTCAAATTACGGATTTACAACCGATGAGCTCGCTAAGAGTTTTGATGATCTCATTAAACGAAGGTTTCTCGAGATCTCGGTTGCAACAGAAGTTTTGAGTCATTTAAAAATAGAAAATCTTCTTCCTTCCGGACACAGTCTTTTTTTTACGCCAGCTAAAGCGCTGCAAAGTTTGCAGAAAATTGGCGAGAAAATCCTTGGATTGGAAACTGAAGAGCCTCTTGTCCCAGAGACGATAGATTATCTCAACGATTTTAGATAAACGCCTAACACTCACCTTGCAATGATTACAGTTGTAACTCTTTGTTAAGAAGCCTAAACAATATGTAGTTTAAAAAAATAGTGGGAGGAAGTCGTTTTTTAGGAGGAAGGCACATTATGAAATATTTTATTTCTCCGATTTTAATTTTTCTAATCGTTTCTGCCACTGCTTTACATTCGAATGCCGATGGCATCCGGATTTATAATCCTTCCAAAGGGGATTCTGTTCAGGTTGTAGCTAAAAATGGAGTTCCTCTCCTCAAATTAGATTACCTGTCGCCAGATGTTCCAGAATGCAGAACTGGGCTTTCTCCCTATCAATATGAAAAACCATCTGAAAAATCTGTTTTAAAAGTTTCTACAAGTGCGAATTTGTCTGGCACTGGATTTTTTCTTTGGTACAGCCGCGAATGTTTAGAGGCAGCTCGAAAATTTCAAACCGTCAAAGGTCGCAGAGTGAATCAAGTGCTGAATATTAAAACCGAGTTTCTGGATAATTATTCTAATGGTGAAGAAGTGCTCGCAAAGTTTCTGCGAGGCGACATGATTATAGGAGTCGGCATGCAAGTGTCTCAAGAGTTTGAAGTCACATTTAACGTTGAAGACATGAAAAATGAAAAAGTTTTGTTGGATGATTCTCTCTTTGAAAAGAAGCGCTGAGATTTACTCGAATTTTACCGGGTAGGTCACGATCATCGTGTCACCATGAAACCCTTTGAAGTGAATGCGGGAAATGACCGTGATTACGCACTGCTGAAGTGCTCCATCAGCGATCGTGCTCCCAATGACACGGCTTGAGCTGACGTTTCCATCAGGTTCAATCATAAATGAAGTGTCGATACGTCCCGTGGATTTTGGATTGTTAATGAGGTGCAGGGCGTAGCAGCGGTACAGTAGGTTTTTCTGATCTCGAACCATTGAAGAGATATAGGTTTCCGGAAGTGGCTGTTTTTTCCTGGTTTCATCCTTAGGCGTTTTATCTTCACCCTTTGATTTGTTGACTGCTACCACAGGAGGTTCTTCCAAATTCATTTGCGTGGCCATTGCCGATTTTTCGTCGTTGAGAATTTTGACCTGTCCACGCAGGAATGTAAACTCAAGATCAGATGATTTTAAAGGCTCATCGTTAATAATGAGCATTGAATCCGGTTGAACTTCCACTCTCAGTCCCGACTTGAAACTAAGAACAGTTTTATTACCCTGTTCGGTCGCAACGGTGTCGCGGGCTTTTAGAGATTGTCCGGAATGTGCGTCGTAATAGCTGACAGATTCAGGAACACGAAATTTTGCTTTTTTATCGAGTGATTCAAATTTGGCAATTGCGGGTCTGGGATCTTTAGCGAGTTTTTTTAAGACCCACCAGTCCCAAATTCTTTCTTGATAGAAAAAGCCTAGTGCTGCAATCACAACCAATAGGCCTGCAAAAATATTTTTAAATTTGTGGTTTCCCAGCACAGTTTATTTTGCGGGAGTCACTGGGGAAACGGGAGCAGCTGGAGCTGTCGATGTTGGAATTATCCCATCAAGAACAGAGTGAGAGTTTTTATGTGCCGATAAAATTGTGAGAGTCACGCTCGTGAGCATGAATCCAACAGCCACCCAGCGGGTGACTTTTACCAAGAAGGAGGACGCGCCTGAAGCTCCAAAAATACTTTGGTTGGATCCGCCGCCGAAGCTTGCACCGAGACCGCCGCCTTTGCTGTCTTGAAGAAGAACAATCACCACCAAAATAAAGGCAGCAATAATATGCACGATCGCGATCAATGTAATCCCATGTTCCATTTTCTAAGGTCTCCTTAAATTGGTGTTCATAGATTTATAATGGGATTTGCCCTATTTGAGCAAATGATTTTGCAGTCAAAGAGGCTCCGCCGACCAAAAAACCGTCAATATTGGGTTGTTGAGACAATTCGACGCTGTTATCTGGCTTTACCGAACCTCCGTAGAGGATGCAAATGGTGGCCGCTTTTGTAGCACCAAAGCTTTCAGTCAATTGAGTACGGATGATTCGGTGAGCTTCTTCAGCCATTGCTGGGGTTGCCACTTTACCGGTTCCGATCGCCCAAACGGGTTCATAGGCAATCACTAAGGGAGTGTTGGGATCCCATAAAACCAAGCCGGCTTTCATCTGAGCTATCAAAATGGAGGAAGTCTTATTTTCGTCTCGTTCACTTTGAGTTTCACCCACGCAATACATTGGGGTAATTCCGTGGGCGATGAGGACTTTGATTTTCTTAGCGCATTTCTCACTGGTTTCTCCGAAAAGCTGGCGCCTTTCGGAATGCCCAATGAGAGTGTAATGACACTTTAATTGTTCCAACATTGAAGCCGAAATTTCTCCCGTGTAAGCACCACTCTCGGCTTCGTGACAGTTCTCTGCCCCATACTTTACTTGGCTTTGTTCAAGTAGTTCTTTAACTTTTGGAATTGTCACGTACGGAGGGAAAATCACCCACTCTAAAGATGGACTTTGAGTCATCTGAACGAGCGGCAAAAACTCTTTCACAAAGGCTTCAGCTTCCTTCGGCCCATGATTCATTTTCCAATTGCCGGCGATGATCTTCTGCCGCATTAAGGTTTGATTCCTTGATTTGCTATCACTGGAGATGGTGCCTTCTTCATGATTTCCAACCCTGGGAGCTTGATGCCTTCAAGATACTCGAGGCTTGCGCCTCCGCCAGTAGACACGTGCGTGAACTTTTCGGCCAACCCGGCTTTCTTGACAGCGCTCACGGAATCTCCGCCACCTACGACTGTGGTTCCGACAATTTCAGAGATGATTGCGGCTACTGCGTAAGTCCCTTTTTCAAAAGGTTCAATTTCGAATGCGCCCATGGGGCCATTCCAAAAGATGGTCTTAGCATTTTTAAGTTCATTGCGGATGAGTTCTATTGTCTGAGGTCCAATATCCAAACCCATTTCGTCTTCGAAGATATTGCGTTGTCTGATCGCAGTTTGCGCTCCGATTTTAAGTTCTTTGGCAACCACGTGATCGATCGGGAGAATGATTTTTTTGCCTTTAGCATGAAGTCGGCGAAGAATATCTAAGGCCAAAAGAATTTTATCTTTTTCAACTAGAGATTTTCCAACTGGAATTTTCTGTGCGGCTAAAAACGTATAAGCCATGGCTCCGCCAATGACAAAGCCGTCAACTTTTTCCAGCAATTTTTCTATCACGCCAATTTTATCGCTGACTTTTGCTCCGCCCAAAACCGCCCAAAAAGGCCTTTTGATATCGTGAGTGAGGCGATCATAAATTTCGATTTCTTTTTTGATCAAATAGCCTACGCCTTTTTCAATGATCAAACTAGGAAGGGCCACAACAGTGGCATGAGATCGGTGTAAAGCACCGAACGCATCAGTGATGTAAACTTCGGTTAGAGAAGAGAGACTCACGGCGAGGTCCATGGAATTTTTTTCTTCGCCAGCGGTGAATCGAGAATTTTCTAACAACATGATTCGTTTTTTATCAAGTTCCCAAAGTAGTCCTTTGGCGCCTTCGCCTGAAGGGTCATCAAAAAGAATTACTTCTACGCCTAATAGTTCTTGAAGTTTTTCCGCGACGGGGAGCATGGAAAACTTGGCGCGCTCCTCAGGGGTGTCTCCGTGGGGACGTCCAAGGTGACTGGACAAAATGATTCTAGCGTTGTGAGAAAGAGCGTACTTGATAGTTTTAATTGCCTCCACGATGCGAGTGTCATCGGTGATCACGCCATCTTGCATGGGCACATTCAAATCTAATCGGATAAAAACTTTTTTATCTTTCAGATTGAGATCTTCAATAAATTTTATTCCATCCAGGCCTGATTTCATAAGCCCTGCTTTGCCATTAAAAGAGCGAGATCAACCATTCGATTTGAAAAACCGGTTTCGTTGTCATACCAAGCTAAAACTTTGATCATTTTTGTACCAATGATTTGAGTGCAAGGGAGATCGACGATGCTCGAAAAAGGATTGCCGTTGAAATCATGGCTGACGAGTTCGTTCTTTTCGCAGAAAATAATATTTTTGAAAGCGCCTTCAGAAGCTTCAATCAAAACATCGTTGATTTCTTTGATTGAGGTGCCTTTGGAAACATTCGCCACAAAATCAATCAAGCTAACATTTGGAGTTGGAACTCTAATGCTGACTCCGTCAATTTTGCCTTTGAGTTCGGGAATAATTTTTCCAACAGTTTTTGCGGCACCGGTGGTTGTGGGTATCATGCTCAAGCCAGCGGCGCGGGCGCGGCGCAAGTCTTTGTGTCCTGCATCCATCAAGCGCTGATCGTTGGTGTAAGAGTGAACGGTGGTCATCAGACCAGATTCAATATTAAATCTGTCATGAAGAATTTTAGCGATGGGTGCTAGACAGTTTGTGGTGCAACTTGCGTTACTGACAATCAAATGTTTTTTAGGATCATACAGGTTATCGTTTACGCCCAAAACTAGGGTTAAGTCACTGTCATCAGCGGGAGCAGAAACGATCACGCGTTTTGCGCCACCTTTATTGATGTGCTCCAGTGCCGCTTCTTTATTTTTAAGTGCGCCCGTGCATTCCAAAACAAGTTCGACGCCTTGTTTAGCCCAAGGAATTTCTCCAGGATTGCGAGTAGTGAAAACTGGGATCTTTTTTCCATTCACAACCAAAAAGTTTTCTCCAGCTTCGATCGTTCCTGGGAACGTTCCATGGATGCTGTCATATTTCAAAAGGTGAGCGAGAGTTTTTGTGTCAGTGGTGTCGTTGATCGCTTTGACTTCAAGCTTGTTGACGGCAGCTCGAAATAAAACGCGGCCAATTCGGCCAAATCCATTGATTCCAACGGCGGGAAGGGTAGACATCGGGGAACTCCTTGATTTTCTTTTTGGTTTCTTGAGATTGATAGCGAAGTTTATGAATTTCGTCAAGGATTGACAGTAGCCAGCCTGCTCTCTCATAATGATGGGATGAGTGTCATTTTAATGATTTTGCTGGGAGGGTTATTAGGTTGGCCGTCGCATGCCCAAACATCATCTGATTTGTTCGGTTTTGCCATCGCCCCTTATTTATATTTGGAGCACGGGGCAAATCTTTCTGTGGCCTGGCAATACAAGGGTTCTGTATCCCAGAGGATGAAGCTGCCGCTTCCGGTATGTGGTTTTGGAAACGATCAGACTTATCAGGTGAATGGAATGAGCTCGCCGGTTTCGATTAAAAATATCCCCTGTCCCCAAGATTTCGGTCCGGTCAAAGTGACATTTTTAGCGGACACACAAGAAGGCACTGGTTTGGATGCTCAGTTTGCGCATTTGATAGAATTGTGGGATCCCTCAGCCGTCATTTATGGTGGAGATTTGGTTCAAAATGGATCTTTCAATGAAGACTGGCAGAAATTTTTTGATGCGATGTCCGTGGTGAATTCACATCGAGCGATGATCCCAGTCGTGGGAAACCATGAGTATCGATTCAGCGACGAAGCAGAACTGTGGAAAGAACATTTTAATTTTGAAGCGCACGACGCTTTTTATTCGGCGTGGGTCGGGCCAGTGCATGTCATTGTTTTAAATTCTGCATTTGAAGATGATCCTACGTTGATTCAAACCCAGTTGTCTTTTTTAGAAAAAGAATTACAGCTGGTGTCTTCATGGAAGGTTGTTGTTTTTCATCATCCACCCTACAGCCAAAGTATTATGCAACTGCCGGAATATTTAAAACGCGAATACCTGGCGGTGCGAGAATATTACGTTCCGCTTTTTGAAAAATACGGCGTGGACATGGTCTTCAATGGTCATACTCATATTTATGAACACAGTTTGCGAAATGGAATTCACTACATTACCACCGGGGCCGCGGGCGGTTCAATGGGGCACGAGGCCGCTAAAAACCCCTTCAAAACTCTCCCTGCCCAAGAAGTTCGCACCATCATTCAGATTGAAGCGAGTGACGACCTCCTGAGAGCAACCGCGGTGAAACTCAACGGTGACCCCGCCGACGACATTTTGCTCCACAAAAATGGCATACACCTCAGTCGTTCTTCGGCTTTTTAGAAGAAGCAAGTCTTCTGCAAGGTAAAAATGAAGAACATATCTTTTTGTATTTTGATTTTGATTTCGACGCGCTCTTTTGCTCAGCAAGGCCCGCCAACATCAAGTAGTGAAGAGCTTGGAAGTGTCGCCGAAGTGGATGGGGAATCACTGGTTGTGGAGTATCGCAATCCTCACAAGACGATTCATCAAAATGACATCCTCGTTGTTTGGCCTAGAAAATGGTTCTGCTTGTAGAGTTTTCGTGACGGAGATTGATCAAGGTAATGTTACTGCCAGTTCCTTTCACTGTTCAAACTTTGACGATATCAAAGTTGGCCAGACTGTAAGGAAGAGTAAATTTAGAAGAGTTATAAATAATAGAAAAATAAGTAAAAGATTTCGGGCAGAAGGTCTGGCTGCTTACTTAAGTTACAGTTTTGCGAATACTTCTTACAGTTCGGGGACATATCAAGGTTATGGATTTACCGAAACTGATGTGGGCTCGGGGAGCGCAGGATTGAATCTTGAGTATCACAAGCTTGAAGAGGGTAGTTTTGGTTTCTCGAGTGGCCTTACTTACGAATTTGCAAGAACTGTGACTAGAAGTTCTGCGACGATAGGCGGAATATCTTTTAATAATATAACTTATCAAGTCGCTCCCACTGTCGCGTTTTTAATCCCGAATGCGAATCTAAATTTCATGATCAATCAATACATTTATTTTTGAGAGATACGCTCACTTTCTGACTCTAACGTCATTAAGCGGACTTAAATAAAGTTTGTAAGTCCTAATTAACAGTATTAAAACATGAGGGATTTTGAGTATCCTGAAAATCTAAGACCGCGTAGCTCAGTTGGATAGAGCACTAGTTTCCTAAAGCTGTGACCGAAAGTTCTTGAGTTCAAAAACCACTATGATATTAAGAGGTTAGATGACTTCGCAAAAAACCTCTTTTCAAAAATTGGATAGAATGGAAAAATGCCTTTTTTCAATATGTTACACCCAAAATTGGATAGAAAAATTCAATCTATGTGTTCACGTAGCTCAGTTGGATAGAGCACTAGTTTCCTAAACTGGGGGTCGCAAGTTCAATCCTTGCCGTGAACACCACTTTACATGCGGAGAACAGATTCTAAAAACAAAAAAGGCCACTCTCGTCGAGGTGGTTTTTCATTTATCATAGTTAGAAAAGCGGAGATTATTTTTTTATGTACATATTTATTGATGAGTCGGGTCTATTCAATATCCAGCAACAACCTAACAAAGTTTCCTGCGTTGCTGCTTTAGTTATACCCGAAGAATTTGCGGTGACTCTCTTTAGAAGATTTAAAAAATTGACGAAAAGCTGGAGAAATGGGTCTCGAGAAATTAAAGGTAGTTCACTTGATGAATCTCAAGTGTCAGCCGTGATCAAATTATTGAAGTTCCCCCGATTTGGTGGACACATAAACGAGCGATTTTCGCTCGGAAATGTGAGTCCGTTATGGCAAAGGCAAGAAAGTATACGACTGAATTTAAAGAGCAGGCCGTTCGTTTAGCTGAACATCTTGGTTCAGTGCTAAAGGC
>JAYTHU010000153.1:0-3508 GCA_043732305.1 Oligoflexia bacterium | reverse complement strand
AATCGCATTCAAATCAATAGACTTAAAAATAAGCTGGGCACAAAAGCGTTGCCAACTGCAGAACTCACGATGATTGGAACGCCTGCAACACTTTTGGGCGAAGAGGGCAGGGGCGTAAAAAACATTGCCAATCTTTTTAATGTCACGAGGCTCTACAATTCTGTTTGTGCTCTGGGATATATGCGCCGCGCTTACGCGCTCGCTTTTGACTATGCTCACAAGCGAGAAGCTTTCGGAAAGAAATTAATCGATCATCCCTTGCACTCGGCAACGCTCAATGAAATGCATGATGAGATTGCGCTCAATTTGTTTTTTACTTTCAACATGATGAAGCTTCAGGGTTTGGAAGACCTGGGTGAGGCCACCGAGCAAGATAAAAATCTTCTAAGAATTCTCACTCCCGTTTTGAAACTCAGCACTGGCAAAAAAGCGATTGCTCTGGTCAGTGAGGCTCTCGAATGTTTTGGCGGTCAGGGTTACATGGAAGACACAGGAATCCCTGTCATCTTGCGTGATACCCAAGCTCTCACCATTTGGGAAGGCACCACCAACATTCTTAGCTTGGACGTTTTACGATCCATGCGCAAAGACGATAGTTTTTCAGCGTTCGCAAAAGATGTTTCTGCTCGTTTAGAAAAAACCATTGCTTCCGAACTGCAAGAGTTCAAAAACATTATTTCATTGAAGCTCAAATCTATGATCGAACTGACCAATAAAACTCAGACGGATGAAGATATGCAGCTGGGAGCTAGAATTTTTGCATTTGATCTTGCGCATGTTTACACCGCTTCGGTGTTTTTGAATTACGCATGCGATGTTAGCGGGCCTGAAAAAATTATTGCACTGAGGCAGCTGCGTCTCGCGGTTTCGCGAATTCAATAATCTAAATTTTATGAAGCCAATTTTGAGATGTGGGTAGGGAAACTTCGCCATGATGAATCCCTGTCAACGTCTCGTAGAGTTTTTTCGCCACAGGCGTACTCTCGGGAAGTTTCACGGATATGGCTTCAGAAGTTTTTGTGTCTTGAATCACAAACTCACCAATCGAATGAATGACGGCAGCTGTTCCGCAGGCAAAGGCCTCGGTGACTTCTCCGTTTTTGATATCAGCTATCAATTGGTTGAATGAGATTTTTTCCTCAACAGCTTTGAATCCTAAAACTGGCGCAAGTTCCATCAGTGAGCGTCTAGTGACCCCATGCAAAATGGCTCCGTTAAGAGAAGGAGTCACGATTTCGGTGATTGCGGTTCCAGATCCAGATTTCTGTTTTGATTTCCTGACAACAAAGAAATTCATTCCGCCGAGTTCATCGACGAAGTCATGAACGACACCATCAAGATATAAAACTTGATCACAACCTAGGCTTTCACCATGCGCTTGGGGCGCTAAACTTGCAGCATAATTGGCTGAAGTTTTCGCTTCGCCAAGTCCGCCGCCTGGAACGGCTCGTACAAATTCGCGGCAAACTAAAACCTTCGCCGGCTTTCCTTGGCCACCGGCAAAGTAGCTACCGACAACACAAGTGATGACGTAAAAACTGTAATGTGTTGCTTTGCCGACTTTCACAATTTCTTCGCGGGCAATCATGAGGGGGCGGATATATAGCGCGTGCTGAGGCTCTGAGGGGACGCAGTCTTTTTCAAATCGAATAAATTCTTCTAATGCTTTAATGAAAATTTCTTCGCCGATGATGGGCATGGCCAATTTCTCTGCGGACTGCATGAAGCGCTTCGCGTGGAGATCCGGTCTAAAAATAGCTACGGAACCATCTTTTTGTCTGAAGGCCTTCATGCCTTCAAAGATGCTCTGGCCGTAGTGAAATACTACGGAACTAGCGGTGAATGTTTCGCCCTGCTTCAAAGGCACAATGCGCGCTGTCAGCGGTGCATTTGAGCTCTCGTCTATGTCGATCTGCAGCACATGCGGGGTGAAAGCCGTTCCAAATTTTGGGTGAAGGGGAAATTTCGGCGTCGGTAGTTTTTCAGAGGCATTTATTTTAAGCATTATTGCCTTCAGTTTATATATTGACGCTCTACTTTTGTCCAGCTACTCTGTTCAAGTAATTCGGGGGTGAATTATGGGTCGCTTTAAAATATTTTCATACGTTTTCTTAGTAGCTTTTTTATCTGCGTCTGGCGTCCTTGCTGCGTCGGAGCTAGAACTCATCAATGAAAATCCAAATCCTTTTTTCATCGTTTCAGTCATCACTACTCCTGTGCGTTTTCTGGGCAAAGCTTCCTCTGAAACTATGCTTCGCATAGGATTAAAAGATTCAAGCCCAGCTACGGGGGTCTGCACGTATTATCAGCAAAGCTTTAAATTTGATCCGATCAAAAAATCGATTGATGTGACAGTGGTAAAAGATTTTTGCCCGAATGATATTTTTGGTCAATCTCAAGGGGAGGTTGACTGGGTCGTTCCAAAAAGTCTCATTAGTTCAACAGCTAAGATGTGTTTATTTATAAACAACTTCAAGGTGCGCGGAGTTGTTTTTGATCACGAGAGTAAGGTTTTTGTTCTCTCTGACAAATGTGAATAGGCACTGAGCTTCAAGTTCAAGGGGGAACGATGGGGTTTTTGAAGTCTTTAGGGGTTTTGCTCACGCTTTTGATTTTGTCTCGCCATGCATATGGATCATCGGTGCTGACGGATGCGGATCTCATTCGCTATTCGCAAGGCGGTTTTGGAACTCAGATTGGAATGATTCGAGTAGTGGCGCTGATCGCTCCACCGCCGGGAAATGGCGGACTCACTAATCCTGAAAGATACAATCGCGCCTCTGTCCTCAGTTACTTCAAAGAACTTTCTCGTCAAAGTTTACTCCCTATAATGAGCGATATTCAAAACGGAAAGCTTCCTGGAGTTCGAGTTTCCAAAGCATATTGGATCAATGCAACTCTTGCCGCTGACGTCACTCCTGATGGATTGAAATTGCTCGCGCAGCATCCATCTGTTTTGAGAGTCTATAAAAATGGACAGACAAGACGAGAGCCAACTCGAGAGCGGGGGGCTTCGCGTCCTGGAAAAAGTCCTTGGGCTGCGACGCAGACAAACGCTCCGCAAGACAATGTGGCCACCAAATACGATGTTTCGAGTTTAGGGTTAGACAGACTTTTTCAAGAGAAACCACAAATCAATGGTTCGGGGGTTGTTGTTGGCGTTGTCGATTCCGGAGTGGACGCCACTCATCCTGCGCTTCAGGGAAAAGTACTGGCATTTTACAATGGCCAAACGCGAACGACAAGTGCACCTCAAGATTTTGAAGCTCATGGGACTCATGTCAGTGGAACAATCGTGGGTGGAGATCGATCTCAGAATTGGATTGGGGTTGCGCCAGGGGCGAAAATCGTGATGGCAGGAGCGCTTCAAAATTACGACACGATGATCGAGGGAATGCAGTGGTTCGTAGATTTAGATAAAAATCCTGATGTGGCCAGGTCGGTCAAAGCCGTCAACTGTTCTTGGAATACGGATGGAGCGACTGATCAGGAAGTATTTTATCGCGCG
>JAYTHU010000152.1:0-29001 GCA_043732305.1 Oligoflexia bacterium | reverse complement strand
GCCGGCAGCACTCTTACGCGTAAATCCACTGCTCGAAAGGACGGTGATCTCTAAAAATCGCAAAGTTGCCCGCGAAAATCATAAACGGCAACATCCAGGCACAAAAAAACCACCTTTAGGTGGTTCGTAATTTTTCGACTTATTCGATCTTCGGATTTGGCTTTCAAGATCACCCCAAGAACAGCGTGAGTTCCTCCAGCTCGTACTCTCGAACCCGCTTTGGGATGGCGTAAGTCTGCAATATGAATTGAAAAAACCCTTCAAGGTACTGTCGCAAATGAGGGAAAATGTAAACTGGTGCGAGCAGTAGGTGTCGAACCTACGACCCCTGCAGTGTGAGTGCAGTGCTCTACCACTGAGCTATGCTCGCAATGAATGGTCATGAGATGATTGAAAGATCTTGTACCAAATCTTCGGGTTGACGGGAAGCCCTGATTTGCGGTCCTATAAGAGTCATGGAAACTTACGCCATTTTAGTGGTCGATGACGAAAAAAATCAACGCGAAATTCTCTCGGAAATCCTTGTAGATCAAGGGTTTAGCGTAAAAATGGCTGGGTCCGTCAGTGAGGCCGCTCAACAGCTTGAACAAACTCGCTATGATCTAGTTTTGACCGATTTCCGCATGCCGGGGGGCTCAGGAATTGACGTTGCCAAAAAGGCGATGGAAATGGATCCCAAGACGGCGGTCATTATTATGACTGCTTATGCAGATGTTGAAAGCGTGATTCAAGCTATGCAAGCGGGGGTTTTGGACTATCTCTTGAAACCTCTTAACGTTGATTCTGTTCTTAAAAAAATCGAAATACTGAGAGAGAATCGAGAACTCAAACAAGAAGTTGGAAATCTAAGAGCTGAAATCAATCGTCCAACAAATCAGAATCGTCTCATTGGTCACTCGCCAACAATTTTGCAAGTGCGAGAGCTGATTGATCAAGTTGCTCAAACCAAGGGAACCGTTCTTATTACAGGTGAGAGTGGGACCGGTAAGGAAGTGGCCGCGAGACTTATTCATTCCAACAGTCCGCAAAAAAGCAAAAAATTTGTGGCCATCAATTGCGGAGCTATCCCAGAAAATTTATTAGAGAGTGAACTTTTCGGACATAAAAAAGGTTCTTTCACTGGTGCCGTTTCCGACAAAGAAGGTCTCTTTGTCACGGCTCGTGGTGGAAGTGTTTTCCTCGATGAGATTGGAGATATGCCGAAGCTTCTCCAAGTTAAAATTCTTCGCGCCATCCAAGAGCGAGAAGTTGTGCCTGTCGGAGGCATCCAGCCCATTAAAATCGACGCTCGCCTGATCACTGCCACCAATCGTGATCTCAAGGCAGATGTTGAGCAAGGGCTCTTTCGCCAGGATTTATATTATCGAATAAATGTTGTGGAAATTGTGATGCCTCCGTTGCGCGAACGTCAGGAAGATATTCCAGAACTTTGTCGTGGAATCGTGAAAAAATATGCAATCGAACTCGGCAAAAATATTCAGAGCATGTCTCATGAGGCGCTCAAGCGCCTTATGAGTTATTCATGGCCTGGAAATGTTCGGGAACTTGAGAATGTTATTGAGCGAGCAATGATATTGACCAAAAATTCCAACACCATCGAAGTTTCCGACTTGCCCGCGGGTTTTCAAAATCTTGGCGAATCTGAAGAAGGATCTCCTTCAAATTTAGATGAGGCCGTGAATCGATTTTCTCGACAACACATTGTTAAAGTTCTTGAAGGTAGTGGCGGTGATAAGAAAAAAGCTTCCAAAGAATTAGGACTTGGCCTTTCTAGTTTGTATAGAAAATTAGAAGAGCTCGGGATTTCGACAAAGAAAGAGGATCCTGAAAGTGAGAAAGAGTAAGAGCGCCTAGGTGAGATCAATTTTCCGAGGCATCGGTTGGAGAATTTTTCTCTCGTTTTCGACTCTGCTAATCGTATTGGTTTTAGTTCTAAGCTTCCTAAGCTTAAAATTTGCTCAGAAAACGGCCACTGATAGTGCTGCCAATGAAGTGCGAGTTTTATCCGTCACCTTGTCTGAGCAAATCGAAAAATATTTGAAGCGCGTAGAAACAGATCTTAAAATACTTGGCGCTGGCGGGGGAACTCTTGATCGAGAAATGAGAAAAGATCGCCCCGGTCTCAAACACATGCGGGATACATTGTTGTTTCGTCGAAATAATTCCGCCACATTTAAAGATCTTGCCATATTTGATCTTTCTGGAAATTGCATAGTGTCGACAGATCCGGCATGGGTTGGTTTGTCCGCTCAACGCGAGCCGTTTTTCATCAATGGGCTTAAGCGTTTTGGATATGTAGAAATATTTGAAAATCGCAGTTTTGAAAAGTCTTTGCTCGTGACCATCCCTATTAACGAAGGTATGGATCCGCAAGGTGTTTTGGTTGCGCAGTTGAAGCTCTCGGTTTTATACGATTTAATCGGAAAGAAAATCGGAGTCGGCGGAACAACTGAAGCTTTGCTTTTAGATTCAAAACTCCGATTGATCAGCAGTGAAGTTGGTGAAGATGAAGCTTCTCTTGAAAAATCTGTCGCACAATCCCCCTTGATTCAACATCTGCAGGATGAGTTTTTTGTTGAGATGTACAAAAATCATCATGGGGTTCAAGTTCTGGGAACCGTAACAAAAGTTCCGGGACGCCAGTGGTATCTGATTTTAGAAAAAGAATATTCCCAGGTTGAAAAACAAGTGAATGTGGTGAGACGTGCCTTGTTTACGGCCACCATTGTTTTACTTTTGGCGCTAATCTTTATAACTATCGTACTTACAAATTCCATCACGCGTCCTTTGCAAATTTTGGTTGAAGAAGCTCAGAAGATCGCCGCAGGAGATTTTTCACAACCCATTCATGTGCCCTCTGGCCTTGATGAAATTACTTTTCTATCCCGAGAATTTGAGATGATGCGTGCGAGAATTTCTGCTTCGCAGGGAAAGCTCATTGAACAGCTTGAGGAAAGTGAAGAGCGTCGAATTGAAAATGATAGACTTGCGGCCATCGGGACTCTTGCTTCTAGTTTAGCTCATGAAATTAGAAATCCGTTAAACGCCCTTTCGCTTTTGCTTTCTCAGCTCGAGCGAACTGTGCAGATGGATGATACTAAGGCGCGCGTGCCCCGATCTATGCGCACGGAGATTGCCCGTTTAGATCGATTGGTTTCAGATATTTTAGATTATGCAAAACCTCTTAAACTTGAGTTAGAAGCAGTAAATTTGAAAAACTTTTTTGAAGATCTTTTAGATTTTTACAAGCCAGTGCTTGATCAGAAAAACATTTCTATCGCGAGCAATTCTTTAGTCGATTCCAATCTCGATCTAAATCTCAAGGTAGATCTGAATAAATTCAAGCAAGCTTTTGTAAATTTAATTCAAAATGCTATTGAGGCTATGCCAAAAGGTGGAGAGCTAAAAGTAAGTTGGCGTACAGAAAAAAATAGAGTTGAAATTTCTGTTCAGGATTCTGGAACGGGGATTGCCGAGGATATTCAGCGTCGACTTTTTGATTTATTTTTTACCACTAAAGAAACGGGTACTGGATTGGGACTGAGCACGGTTCGTAAAATTATAACTGCTCACGGCGGAACGATTTCAATAGAAAAAGCTAAGCCTAAGGGCACAATAGTCCGAATTCTTTTTCCTTCGCGGGCTTAATAATTCCCGCTTTTGAGAATCGAAATGTCTGATAATTCTTATTTTCGAGAAGATGACGTTTAGATAATTTTTATAACATAAGTATTATCAATATCTTAGAGTCATTTATGAAGTCCTGCGTTATGGCCCCAGTCCTGCAATTATAGTCATTGAACAGTAACTAACTATAATCCCAGGAGGATTTATGAAAAATTTAGTAATCGCTATGGCTCTTGTTATGTTGTCTTCTGCTGCTTTCGCTCAAGACGGTGCTGCTGCTCCTGCTGCTCCCGCTCCTGCAGTGACTGATGCTCCTGCTGCTCCTAAAGCACCTGCTGCAAAAAAAGCTGGAAAACATGGCAAGCACAAGAAAGCTCCTGCAGCTGGAATGTAATTAAAAGCCAATTGACCCACGGAGTACGTTTTTATGTCTAGAGCTGAGTTGAAAAGAATTTTACTTATTTGTGTGATCTTCATAGGAGCAGCTTTTGCTCTCAAGTTGGTCCTTAAGTAGAATGAAACCCATGTGGTTTTTGGGAAGTATTATGATTTTGGTGGGAGCGATCCCGGCAAAAGCACAAACAGTACCGGTAACGGTTATTGAGCTTCGCAAAAATTATCCTGGGGCTAAGGATGACTCTCTTCTTACGGTCCAAAATTTGAAACCGATTACTCGCAAGGGTGAAGATATAGAAGCCGAAGATTTTAGTTCGGTTGAGCCAACGGATGATTCCGCTGCTCCACCGGCCCAAGGGTTTGGCGAATGATTCGAAAAAAGGCTCAGAGAAATCTGGGCCTTTTCTTTTTAACTGATGTTCTCTGCTTGATCGAGCCCAGATGAACTTCTCACAGTTTTGTTTTTCAATACCTGAATCAGTCGCACCTGGTTTGATAAGTCTTTGGTCTGAGTAGGATGCCAGAGGTGGTATTGGATGGCAGCACCGCGGAGACTTTTCATTTTCAAACCATGAAATTTCAGACGATACTCCACATCTGAATCTTCGCCGTAGGCTCCCGAAAAAGTGTTGTCAAAGCCATTTATCGCAAAAAGATCTTCTCGGCGAACGCTAAAGTTGCAGCCACGAATGTCATGAACTTTATTACGTTTTACCATTTTTTTTATCAATGCTGGTGTCCTAAAAAATCTCCCAAAATGATGAGTTTCTCCGAAAACTGAATCATACAAAAGTCTAACTGGAAAATTACCGAGATATTTAGAGCCATTCTTTTTTGAGAAAACGACTTTCGTGGCTTTTTCAGATAGTTCAACTCTGCGTCCTGCAAGAAAATGTCCCCCTTCAGCCAGATTGAGGTGATCAGCGATGAAATCATTCCTGATCACGCAATCTCCATCTAAAAAGATCAGGTAATCTCCTTGTGATTTTAAAATAGCTTTGTTTAATGCTAGAGGTTTTCTGTTGCCATGATCATTTTGTTTCAAATGAAAAAGTGGAACGTGAGAAATATTTTGCCATTTTTTTATAAGTGCTTCGTTATCAGCGAATTGTCCATCTTCTGTAACAATGATTTCTAAGGGCTTTAATTTTTGATTTTGTACAGATTCTAAAACCATATTTAAAAACTTTGGAGACTTATACGTCGAGATAATTAAACTGGTTTTCATTTTTCCGTCCACTCAATAAAGGCTTTAACGCTCATGAGTTTAGAATCCTTCTCAGAAACAATCGGATTCTCTGCTGGCCATTGAATTCCCAACATTTTGTCGTCCCACTTGATTCCCATTTCCGATTTGAAATCATAGGCCACGTCAACCTTGTAGGTCACATCAGCCGGTTCGTCTCCGATGACGCAAAACCCGTGAGCAAACCCTCCCGGAATAAAAAGAAGTTGATTGTTATCAGAACAAAGTTTCACTGAAATATGTTTTAAAAATGTTTTGGACTCAGGTCGAATATCCACCGCAACATCAAGGATTTGCCCTCTGATCACACTGACAATTTTACCTTGGAAAGGATTCACTTGAAAATGCAGGCCGCGGAGCACGCCAGGATGGGAATAGGAGTGATTGTCTTGACTAAATTCTGTCGGAAGATTGTGCTTAGCAAATTGACTCTTGTTGAACCGTTCAACAAAAAACCCTCGTTCATCCTTAAACGTTTTAAGTTGAATGAGTTTTAATTCTGGAATTTCTAAATCCGTGATCGTCATGATCCAGCCTTTGATAAACAATCTTCCAGTGCTGACTGCCAAGATCTAAGTTCTATGTGGAAAATATCTTTGAGCTTTTTGTTTGAGAGGGTTGAATTGTTTGGACGATTCGCCTTGGCTCCGTGTTCCGCGGTTGATATTGGAATAACACGTTTACTCGTACCGGGCTTTCGTTTGATGATTGCATTGGCAAAATCAAACCAGGTTGTTTCACCGCTATTGGTCACATGATAAATCCCCACTGGAAACTCCGAAGTTTTTTCAGTCTGATTTATAATTTTAAAAATCACCTCGGCAATGTCGGAAGCTAAGGTGGGGGATCCACGTTGATCATTGACTATTTTTAACTCTTCCAACTGGCGAGATAGTCGCACTACGGTATTCAAAAAGTTTTTTCCCTGATTCGAATAAACCCAAGAAGTGCGAAGAATGATCCATTTTCCGCCAATTTCACTTATTAATTTTTCGCTTTGTTCTTTGGTGAAACCATAGTGATTTACAGGCTCTGTAGCATGGGTTTCCGTATAGGCTTCTTCCGATGCACCTGAGAAAACATAGTCGGTTGAAAAATGAACGAAGGGTATGTTGTTTTGTGCACACCACAGGGCCATGCGTCCAGGAGCGACGGTATTGACCTTATGGCAAAGAGATTTTTCTTCCTCGGCAAGGTCTACGTTAGTGAACGCAGCAGCATTGATCAGAAAGTCGGGCGCTAAGGTGCTGAGTTTTATATCAATATTATTGATTTCCGACAAATCGAGCTGTTCTCTGTCAACGGCCTGGTATGCAACGCCGTATTCAGATAGCTTCTGGCAGATGGCACTTCCTACCTGCCCGTTACTTCCAATTACTACAATATTTTTATAGTCCATGGTATGCACTAAAGCAAAGTCGGTGCCAGAGCCAAATCTTCAGTAGTCGTGCGAGATGTTAAGATGGCTTTAAACCGGGATATGATGTTTCAAAATGTAATGGGGGCTTACAAAAATAATGAAGGAATTCAGATCAGTAACATTGCGACAGAGGATTCTTAAAAGTTATCTACTGATAGCCGGAGTAAATTTTATTCTATGTTTAGCTCTTATGCTCATAGCGTACGTGGCTTCCGAATTCACACCTAAACTTATTCAAGACAATTACCAATCAATCTCAGCTGTCGCCAAGATGTCCCAAGGTTGGCGATTGAGGAATGTTGAAAAATTCGAGAATGGACTAGCTCAACAAGATAGATCGATAACCGAGGCTGGTGAAGGTGAGTTGACCTACAAAGTTAGAGAACTATGGCAAAAGTCAAAGAGTCACCTGAGCACGTTGACGTCAAACGAAGATATCAGAATGTATAAACTTTTTGACCAACTAGTCGATCTCAATGAAGCCCCTATGTTTGCTAAGAATCGAACCAGTCAGAAATTAAAAAAAGTTGTCGGACTGTTGGGTCTCATTATGACCATTTTTATAGGAGGATCGACATTACTTCTATCTCGAAAGGCGTCCGAACGCTTAGTTTTTAATTTGACCAGCGAAGAGCAGAAAATAAAAACTATACTTTCCGGCATGGAAGATGGCGTTTTAGTTTTGGATGATAAAAGCAATGTCATTCATTGCAATCAGGGAATGTCAGATGCGTTGCAGCTTCCCAGCGGTGAGAGTATGACGGGGAAAAATTGGAATGAAACAGAATTTGAAAACACCAATTGTCGCCTGCTCAAGAACGTGATGAATCCTAGTCATCCCATCACTCAGACTTTCGAACTCGGCTCAGGTGAAACGACCAAAATATACAATTTGCGAACTAGGGCCATCGTCGATGGGATGATCAGACTAGGAACTGTTTTTTTACTTCATGACATCACTGAGAAGAAACGCCGTGAAATCTTAAAAAAGGAATTCATCGGTGTTCTATCTCATGAATTGAAAACTCCGCTTCAGTCCTTGTCCACTGCAGTGGAACTTTTAGAGCTGGAAAAAAGTAAACTGCCACCACACAAGCAGTTTTTACTTGAGATTGTTGTCGACGACATTGGAAGAATTAAAGCCGTCGCTAACGATTTTTTGCATCTAAGCTTAGGGGAGATTCATTCCCTAATATTGAAATTTGATGTTGTTGATGTGGCAAGTTTGATGTCGAATTGGATCAAACCTTTTCAGGTAGTCGCGGCTCAAAAAGGCATCTCTCTACAAATGGAAAGTGAATTTTCTGGTCCAGCTTGGTCAAAATTAGACAAGATGAGATTCCCCTGGGTGGTCTCAAATTTACTATCAAATGCTCTTCGAATGACCCCTAAAAATGGTGTCATAAAAATTACCTTAAGGAAAAGTGAAACGACTTTGCATGTGCGTTTTGAGGATAGCGGTCCTGGTATTTCAAGAATGATTGAAGATAAAATATTTCAGCCATATTTCAGCGGCGATGATGATCAAGGTGTTGAAAAGCGAGGTTTTTTAGGAATTGGGCTATCCATAGCCAAAGAAGTGTTGAACGCCCATGGAGGTGAGATTACACTTGTGCAGCCGCCTCAAGATGCTTTGATATGCGGAGCAGTTTTTGATATCACTGTGCCTCTTGTAACCTCGGAGGGTTCAAATGAGAATGTCGGTACTTTTAGCTGATGATGACAAAAATATTTGTCGGACTTTAGCTTTGAGCTTAGCAGAAGCTGATTTCTCCGTGGTCGTTTGTCACTCCGTGGACGAGGCTCTGGATGAACTCCGAAAAACCGATTTTGATTTGATTCTCACGGATTACAGAATGGGGGAGAAGACCGGAAAGGATTTAGTTCTCACCGCGCAAAAAACATTTTCCATTCCTGTTGTCGTCATGACAGCTTATTCTTCCATTGAAAATGCTGTCGATGTGGTTAGGGCGGGGGCATTTGATTATTTGTCTAAGCCTTTCAGTCAGATTCAATTGATGACGATTCTGGACAAGGTTCGTAAATTTGTTCTCGAACGTCGTCGATTGCAGGATCTTAAAAACTCAAAGGTAAGAAATGATCTCTTTGATGGATATAAATCCCCGGTACTTCAAATCACCGAAAAATTTATCCGTACAGTTGCCGCTACCAAGGGCACTGTTCTTCTGACTGGAGAAACGGGTACGGGAAAAAGTGAAATCGCCAAACTCGTTCATGAACTATCGCCAAGATCAGCGCAGCCTTTTATCACCGTATTTTGCTCAACGTTGACAGAATCTCTAGTCGAATCCGAACTTTTTGGACACGTCAAAGGCGCTTTTACAAATGCCGTGAAAGATAAGCCGGGAAAACTTGAGCTAGCTCACAAAGGCACGCTTTTTTTGGATGAGATCGGTGACCTGTCTATATCCAGCCAGGCAAAGCTTCTCAGATTTCTCCAAGATCGTGTGTTTGAGCGTGTGGGTAGCAATGAGGAAATATTAATAGATGCGCGCATAATCGCTGCGACTCACAAAAATCTTCCTGACCTGGTTGCTCAAGGGAAATTTAGAGAAGACCTCTACTATAGACTAAATTCTCTAGAGTGTTTTCTGAATCCCCTTAGAGAAAGATCCGAAGATATTCCCGCCTTGATCAATCATTTAATTTCTGAGCTAAGGCAACGGGAAAATCACGAAAAAGAATGGTCTCTGCCTGAACAAATTGTAGAAATATTTAAGTCCTATTCGTGGCCTGGCAACATACGAGAATTGAAAAATGTTATCGAACGAATGTTCATTCTCTCGTTTTCCAAAGATATTACTATTTTGGATTTACCTAAAGCTATTTTAGATAGTTTGCAAGAAACCGCAGAATTTAAAAATGACGGAGATAAAAAGCCTTTGTCGTCGAGATTAAAAGATTTGGAAAAAGACCATATCGAGAAGATATTGTCTTACGAAAAGAATTTAGAAAAAGCTTCATCTTTATTGGGAATCACCCCGGTGACTCTCTGGAGAAAAAGAAAGCAGTATGGGTTGGCCTGATGAAAGTTATTGAAGAAAAAAATATTACTCAGAGATTCACAAAACCCGAAACATATTTTGTTGGCGATCGGGCCGATTTGTTCGCCATGATTCCTGCAAACTGTCGCAAAATTCTTGATGTGGGCTGTGGGTCGGCAGAGCACTGGAAGAATTTTAATGGAGAGATCACAGGCATTGAACTCAATCCAGTTGCTGCGGCTAAGGCGCGAAGCAACATTCACGCTGTATTCTCCGGAGATTTAGACAAAGATGATTTTGATTTGGGTGAAGGCACTTTTGACTGTCTTGTCTTTGCTGATGTTCTCGAGCATTTATATGACCCTTGGGGCACACTGTTAAAGTTCAAAGCTTATCTAAAGCCAGGTGGTTCGATTCTTTTATCTATACCTAATGTTCAGAACTACCGCGTTCTTCGTGCCTTAATATTTAAGGGTGAGTTTGGATATGAGGAGTCGGGAATTTTGGACATCGATCACGTGCGCTTTTTCACCCGGAAAGAAATCGAATCACTGTTGGGTGCAACTGGATTTGAAGTCCAAACGATGCATCGGAAACTAGCAGCTTCCTCAAAATACAAAATTATAAATAAATTTCTTTTAGGTGCGATGGATGATTTTCTAACCGGACAATACTATTTTTTAGCGAAAACTAAATCTTGAGTGTAGGGGCAGATAACAATCCGCCCTACTTCTCAGTAGCCTAAAAACTACTCTCTTAGAATTGTAACTTTCTTAACAGTTACAGCTTTTAATGGTCGGTCGTTGCTCATGTCGCGAGGAACTGCGCCAATTGCATCTACGACATCCATTCCTTCAACGACTTCGCCAAAGATTGAATGTTTATTGTCCAACCAAGGTGTAGCTGCCAAAGTGATAAAAAATTGACTGCCGTTGGTGTTCTTTCCGCGGTTGGCCATGGAGACCATTCCGGGTTTGGTGTGTTTGAGATCGGGATGAAACTCATCAGAGAATGTGAATCCGGGGCCGCCGGTACCAGTTCCAAGTGGGTCTCCACCTTGAATCATAAAGTTAGGAATCACTCGATGGAAAACAAGTCCATCGTAAAAATGAGTTTTCTTTTTTTCTTTTCCTTCGATCCATTCTTTGGTTCCTTCAGCGAGGCCTACAAAGTTGTCGACAGTTTTTGGAACCTTGTCGTGAAAGAGTTTGATTTTGATTTTTCCCATATTCGTTTCTAAAATAGCAAACATTCGTTTTGGTCCTTTTTTACTTTTGGGGGCGATTTTTACAGATACATCATGCGTTTCTAGTTTTGGTTTTTTTTCAGTAGCAGGGGCGCCAGCAGCGGAATCAAGTGGAGTGCCAACTTCTGGTGTGTTGTTTGTTGGAGGCAACATTCCTTCGGGCGATGTGGCCGAGGGTGGTTCCGGAGGAATAGGGATAGACGGTGGGGTTTGTTGTGCCCCAGCGATTAAAGAGAAACTCAGCACGCAGGTCACAGCAAAAACTTTTCCCAAGGAAATTTTCATAAATGTAATCCTCCAATAAGACTATTTTTATTTTATAGCAGTGCCCGTGTCAAATACTTCTCGGTAAATAATTTCAGAATCTATTCTAAATAGGGCGACCAGCGGGGTTTGAAATAGTTGTGAGTGTCCGTGGTGATTCTTCTCTCCATGGTGCCATCTGCAGTCGAAATATAGATCTGATTTTTTCCGCTACGGTTTGAACTATAAACCAGATAACGACCATCGGGACTAAACGATGGGTCTTCATTGTCGGCCGCGCGTCCATTCGCCTTTTTTGCTTCGGTCACACGAATCATTCCCGATCCATCTTCATTCATTACAAATATATCAAAGTGATCTCTGTCTTGACCTGCAAAAGCGATTTTCTTTCCATCGGGCGAGTAGCTAGGAGAGGAATTGTATTTTCCGGCAAAAGTGAGGCGCTTGACTGCGGAGCCTTCCAAATTCATTGAGTAAACCATGGGGTTTCCTGCGCGATTGCTAGAAAACGCGAGCTTATTTCCTTCTTTGCAAACATTGGGTTCCACGTTCAATGTGTTGCGTGGTCCATGAGTGAGTTGCGTGAGTTGATCCCCTTCAAGGGTCATTTTATATATGTCAGGATCCCCACCTTGAGAAATCGTCAAATAAATCCATTTGCCATCAGGAGAAAATGTACTGCCGGAATTGAGTCCGCGCCGACTGCTTACCAAATAACGTTTGCCTTCGAAAATATCATAAGTAAAAAGATCAGCGTTTCTAGAATGAAGTTTGGGATGATAGGCAAATGAAGTGTACGCAATTGTTTTTCCGGTGGGGCTCCAGCTAGGCGACATTGAAATACTTCGGTGATTGGTCACTCCTACGGAATTCCTTCCGTCCCAATCCATAATGTAAATTTCTTTCCAACCGTTCCCAGCTTTGTCTGAAGCCACCGCAAATTTGGTTCTAAACATTCCTTTTTTGCCGGTGAGTGCCTTCATGACGTCATCTGCAAAAGTGTGTGCGGTATGTCTGATCTCTTTGGTATCGGCAAGATATTTTTTACCTAAGATGAGTTTTGCTTGTGGAACGTAGTAGAGATAAATTTCGACTTCTAATTTTTTATCAGCACTGAGTGTATAACCACCGCGCAGTAAAAAGTCGGAGCCGATTTTTGCCCAACTATCAAATTTAAAACCTGCGGGATTCCCGGGTGCAGGAGTGAGGCCTACTTTTGCAACATCTTCAAGGTATGCCTCTTGTTTTATGAACGTGAATAAGTTTGTCACTTCCAAGTCATTAATGACTGTGTTGTAAAGCTCGGCACCCACAGCTTTGTAGTTAGGCGAAAGGGAAGGAGTGCTTTCGAGTAAGAGCGGAGGAAAAGCCAAGAGACTCTTTTTTACTTTAGCATCACCAACGTTGATGTAAATACGATCCGAATCAACATCGTCTGCTAAGGCATGGGTGTTTAAAACTAATAAAGAGATGAGCAATGCTAAGAATTTCATGAGGCCTCGTATTCTTGGTGTTGTTCTTACTGTGGAAAGCGAAATCGAATTCCATCGAGGTGAACTATGTCTTTGAATTTTTCTGGTGGCGCTGGAAATGGTGAAGAGTCATCGATGCATTTGAGAGCGTAGTCGTCAAATCGGCTATCGCCAGAACTTTGCTCAATCACGCGCTTGACTACTTTTCCAGAGTTGTCCAAAAAAACTGCGACAGATGCCTTAAGGTTAGCATTGGAAAGCCACTCGGGCAAGTTCCAGTGCTCTTGAACTTGCGAATGGAGTTGTCCGATATATTCGTTGAATTCGGATCTATCTAGACCTTTGAGCGCAGTGCCTGGACTTATTGCATTTCCTTTGACCAAAAGCTTTTTTAACTTGTCTGCACGTTCTTGAGCAGCTTCCTTACGGACTTCCGTCTGAATTTTTTCAATCGAACTTTTTTGTTTTTCTTCCTTCTCAAATTGTTTGATGCGATCCAAACTTTTTTTCCTGAGAGATATGGCCTGATCTTTAATAATTGGTTTGGTTACCACAGTTTTTTTCATGGGCTCGGCTTTGAGCGGGGGAGTTTTTGCTGCAGGAGCTGTGGGTGTTGGTGGAGGTATCTCAGAAAGTTTATCAGGAAGAGCCACAAGATCTACTTTAATCGCAGATTCATAATTTATGGATTGCTTTGGAAAAAAAGTAGCCTTGAGTCCCATGAAAAGAAAAATGCTCACGTGCAAAGCCAATGACACTGTGATCATTTTTTTGAAAATTTCGGTTTCCGAAAGTTCGAAAATACTTTTGCTGGCTGTTTTACTTGCCATATTTGCTACTGAGATTTCGGCATAGTTACAAGACCGATGCCGGAAATTCCCGCGCCCTTTATTTCTGCCATAACTTCAGCCACAAATCCGTAAGCAACTGTTCTATCAGCTTGCAGATAAACCTCTTTGCTGCGTCTGGTTGCAAAGATGGCAGAAAGTTTCGCTTTAAGATTCGGAAGCGGGAGTTCCATTTTATCTAGAAAAATATGACCTGACATTGATGTCGATGAAGGTTTGATAACAATAACAAACGGATCTTCTTTGAGAGCCATACCTGCATTGTTAGTTTCTGGGAGTTTTACTTCGATCCCTTGCTGCATCATTGGGGCTGTCACCATAAAAATAATTAGTAAAACAAGCATGACGTCCACCAATGGTGTGACATTGATTTCACTCAAGGTAGTTCGGCTGGGTCTCCCATCGGATCCGGAACCACCAGAATTACCAGAACTAGTAGAAAAGCTCATATCTTCTATTCCTTAAAAAAATTGCGTTTAACAATATTTAAAAAATCGGCACTGAAATTACTGATTTCCAAATCTTGCTTTTTGAATTTTCCAACAAAGTAATTGTATCCCATGACTGCGGGAATTGCGGCCGCAAGTCCAACAGCTGTGGTGATCAGCGCTTCGGAAATTCCAGGGGCCACCACTGCGAGTGATGCAGAACCGGTGGCACCAATATTTTGAAATGCACTCATGATTCCCCAGACGGTTCCAAATAATCCAATGAATGGCGCGGTGCTTCCGACTGTGGCTAAAAAGGCCGTTCGACTTTCAATTTTTGCAATTTCGTTGTCGCTGGCTTTTCTCATCGCACGTGCCACATTGTCTATCTGCCCACCAATCAGCCCATCGCCTTTGGTGGTTTGACTTTCGGCTAATTTCTGAATTTCGCCGTAACCAGCGGCGAAGACACTGGCAAGACTGCTCGTTTTAAATCTTCCAAGTTCTTCAAAGATTTTATCTAAGCTCCCAGCTTTCCAAAAATAATCGAGAAATTTGGAATTCACGATTGAGAGTTCCGTCAGTTGCATTTTTTTGGTGAAAATAATTCCCCAGCTGACGATAGAAAAGACAAGCAACAAAAGAAGCACAAGTTTGACCGTGAATCCCGCTTGCATGACCAAATCCCACGAGTCTAGTTTCATTGCAACTTTGATGGCCCCGGGGGCGGTGGCGTAAGCGTAATTCATGATGTCTCCTCAAGTTATTTTGTTAAGTTTTTTCGCCACATTAAATAATGCTTGTGGATTATCCGTCACGATTCCGTCGATCCCATCCCTGATAAGTAACTCCATAGTGGGTTCGTCATTGATGGTCCAGACGTGAACATGCTTGGAAATTCCGTGAGCCAATTTTAAGAATTTTTTGGAGTAAACTGCAATGTTCTTCGCACGTAAAGGTATTTGAAATACATCTCCGGTGCGCGGTGCCAAAAATTTCGAATGAAGATGCGCCGCCACGAGCATGCGTGAAATGGTTTTTTGCCCGTAGCCTCTGCAAATGTGGCCAGAAGTTTTATGGGCCGCCGTGTCTATGATTTCGTCGGAGAAACTTGCCAGAACAACGCGATTCTCGGCGCCGGCTTTTTTCACAATCTCCCCAACTTTTTCTTCGTATCCGGAATTTTTGAACTCGATGCTGATTCTTGATTCTGGGAATGCTTCTAAAATTTCTGAAAGGCGTGAAACCTTTTTATTTTTAAAAGAAGTCTGATATCCTGCATCGAGTTTTGAAATTTCTAGCCATGACATATCTCTGATTGCACCATGGCCATTGGTTGTTCTGTCCACTCGATCATCGTGCATGACTATGATCTCGCCATCTTTTGTTTGATGGACGTCGAGTTCGAATATAAAATGAGGATAAATTTTGAGCGTCTGTTCAAATGCAAAGAGGGTGTTCTCCGGAAGGAGACCGGATGAAAAACCTAAGGTGCCACCTCGATGGGCTATGAGGGCTAATTTGCCGTTTTGCAGGTAACTCATGGGTGCTTAAAAGTTAGGGTGTTTTTTCTCTCTTGGCAATCTTGTTTTTCGGGAATAAGTTCGAATGATGAAGATTCACGACATTTCGCCTCTGATTTCAGAAATCACTGCCGTATATCCCGGGGATCAAAAGTTTGAACGTTCCGTGGCAATGAGTTTCCAACAAAAAGACAACTTAATGCTTTCGTCATTTAAAACTTCGGCCCACATAGGCGCCCACACGGATGCTCCAAATCATTATCATGTTTCCGGAGTTGGAATGAGCGAGCGTCCCCTGGAACTTTATTTTGGTCCCTGTCAAGTCATTCAAGTGGAATGCCGACGTGGGGGTAATGGCTCGCGAATCACTCTTCGCGATTTACCACAGGAAGTTCTTGGAAAGCAAATCGCTGCTCCAAGAGTTTTATTCAAAACATGTTCATTCCCAAATCCTAATGTTTGGAACGGCGATTTCATGGCGTTGTCGGCAGAGGTGATAGATTTTTTAGCTTCCAAATCTGTGCGTTTAATTGGGATAGACACTCCTTCGATTGATTTATCCGAAGACAAGATTCTAGAGTCTCATCAAGCGGTATTCAAAAATGACATGGCTATTTTAGAAGGCATTGTTTTGGATAAAGTCTCGGAGGGCCGATACATTCTCTCTGCTCTACCACTCAAAATTTTAGACTCAGATGCCAGCCCTGTTCGCGCCGTTTTGTTCGAAGGCGAATGGGAAAGTTTATGCCAGTGACTGCACCCAGGACCTTGATAGAAATTGAAAATTTCATTGGTGGCGAATTTCGTCCTGCTCTTTCTGAAAAGTGGCTTGATAATTATAATCCCGCACGCGGAGAAGTTTACTCACGACTGCCAGATTCAGGTTCGGAAGACGTAAAGCTGGCCATTGATGCTGCATCAAAAGCTTTTCCAGCGTGGTCTCAAAAATCCCGTTCTGAACGTGCAGCATATTTAGTTAAAATCGCCGAAAAAATTTTGGAGCGATCAGAAGAATTGGCATTGGCTGAAAGTGTAGATACGGGAAAGCCACTATCACTCGCAAGATCTTTAGATATTCCTCGAGCAGCGCAAAATTTTTCATACTTTGCTGAAGCGTTGCTCGCTTTCAAAGGTGAAAAGTTTGAAGATAACAATGCTTTGAACGTCACGGATTTTTCGCCACTTGGTGTTGTGAGCTGCATTTCTCCTTGGAACTTGCCTCTCTATTTATTCTCCTGGAAGATCGCCCCTGCTTTGGCGATGGGAAATTGCGTCGTCGGAAAACCCAGCGAAGTGACACCTATGACTGCGTATTTACTTTCTAGGATTGCCGTTGAAATTGGATTGCCTCCGGGAGTTTTAAATATCGTGCATGGGTCGGGCGCAAAGCTTGGCTCAGAATTAGTGAAAAACAAAAAAATCAAAGCGGTGAGTTTTACGGGATCGACTCGAGTGGGATCTGAAATTTCACAAATGGCGGCCCCCTTATTTAAAAAGCTATCTCTCGAAATGGGCGGGAAAAATGCAACTGTGGTTTTTGCCGATTGTGATTTTGCCGAGGCTGTTCGGATGAGTGTGCGCTCTGCTTTTCTTAACCAAGGACAGATTTGCCTTTGTGGTTCGAGAATGCTCATTGAAAAATCCATCTATGAAAAATTTAAGAATGCGTTTGTAGCCGCCACATTGAAGTTGCAACAAGGTGACCCAATGGCCGAAGGCACAGATCAAGGTGCGGTCGTTTCAAAAATTCACTTTGATAAAGTCATGGCTTGCATCGAAACAGCGGAAGATGAGGGGGGAGTCATTCTCACCGGCGGTACTTCTATTTCAATGGTCGGCGAACATAAAAATGGCTGGTTCATCGCGCCAACCCTAGTTGAAGGCTTGGATCAGAACTGCAAAACCAATCAGGAAGAAATTTTTGGACCCGTGGTGACACTTCAAAGTTTTGACTCTGAGGAAGAAGCGATTGAAATGGCCAATGCTACCCGCTACGGGCTTGCATCAAGTGTTTGGACGGAAGATTTGGTAAAAGCTGATCGCGTGGCACGCAAATTGGAAATGGGCATTGCTTGGATCAATTGTTGGATGCTTAGAGATCTTAGAACTCCTTTCGGAGGAGTCAAAGAATCCGGAATGGGTCGCGAAGGTGGAGATTACGCACTGAAATTTTTTAGCGAGGCAAAAAATATATGCACAAAAATTCAATAAGCTCCAATCATAATTCCCAAAGAGCGCCTGACCCGTTGGGTGCTTACCCGCACGCCCGGGAAGTTGGCGATTTGCTATTTTTATCTGGAGTGGGTCCACGTCAGCCAGGATCAAAAGATATTCCTGGAGTCGTGATGAATGAAAAAGGCGAAGTTATTTCTCGTGATATTGAACTTCAATGTAAATCAGTTTTCACAAACGTGAAAAATATCCTAGAGGATGCTGGATCAAGTTGGGAAAATTTGGTGGACGTGACTGTTTTTCTCACGCACATGAAAGAGGATTTTAAAATTTACAATCGTATGTATGCGGAGTTTTTCAAAGGCAACCAGCCGTGTCGAACCACAGTTGAAGTTCTAAGTTTGCCCACGCCTATTTCAATTGAGCTCAAATGCATTGCCACTAAAAATAAACTCTCCGTGTCTAACGGATGAGAGGCTAAATCATGCGCAAACCATTGAATTTTAAAAAATGGATCGATGAACATAGAAATCTTCTCAAGCCACCTGTTGGTAACCAACAGGTCTGGGAAGACACGGATTTTATTGTGACTGTTGTTGGCGGTCCCAATGCCCGCACTGATTATCATGTCAATCAAGGCGAGGAGTTTTTTTATCAAGTTGAAGGAGACATGAATCTCAAGCTTCGCGAGAATGGAAAGTCGATTGATTGCCCCATTCATGAAGGGGAAATTTTTCTACTTCCACCGAATACTCTGCATTCTCCTCAGCGTCCTGCCGGGAGTGTCGGACTTGTTATTGAGCGCAAACGTCTTGAAGGCGAAATAGATAAGCTCGAATGGTTTTGTGAAAAGTGCGATGAAAAACTTTATGAAGAATCATTCCACCTGACAGATATCGTCACGCAGTTTCCGCCGATCTTTGATCGGTTTTATAATACTTCTGCAAACTCAACTTGCAGAAAATGTGGTCTGCGATCATGCAAAAAATAGACGTTCACACTCACCTATTGCCTAAAGAAATTCCCGCGTTCAAAAAAGCTTTTGGCTACGGTGGTTTTATTGAACTTCATCATGAGGCCGGTTGCTGTAAAATGATCCGCGACGACGGACATTTTTTTCGAGAAGTAGAGAGTAATCTTTTTGACGTCGGTAAAAGAATTTCTGAATTCGATTCGCACGGCGTGACTCAACAGGTTTTATCCACGGTGCCAGTGATGTTTTCCTATTGGGCTCAACCAAAAGATGGGCTCGAAGTTTGCAAATATCTCAATGACCACATTGCAGGCTGTGTGCGTGACAACCGAGATCGGTTTTTTGGATTGGGTTCTGTGCCTTTGCAAGATCCCGAGCTTGCGATCGTAGAATTACATCGGTGCATGAAAGATCTTGGAATGAGCGGCGTCCAAATTGGGACGAACATCAATGGTGAAAATCTGGGTGACGCCAAATATTTCAATTTTTTCCAAGAGTGTGAAAAATTAGAGGCCGCAGTTTTTGTTCATCCTTGGGACATGATGGGCGAAAAGCAAATGCAAAAGTACTGGCTACCTTGGCTGGTGGGGATGCCTGCAGAAGTCAGCCGCGCGATTTGCTCACTTATTTTCTCTGGAACTTTAGAAAAACTTCCCCGCTTGCGCTTGGCGTTTGCCCATGGTGGTGGGAGTTTTGCGCAAACTCTTGGCAGGATCAAGCACGGCTTTGAAGCAAGACCTGATCTTCTTGCTATAGACAATCCACATTCGCCGGAAAAATATCTGGGCCGATTCTTTGTAGATAGTCTTGTGCACGATCCAGAAATCCTAAGACTTATAGCCAATGTGTTTGGCGAAGATTCGATCATGCTCGGTTCTGATTATCCTTTTCCACTTGGAGAAAACGAACCAGGTAAACTGATTGGTCAAACTTATCCAGAAAATATGAAGCGAGAAAAATTACTTTATAAAAATGCTCTGCGTTGGCTCGGGAAAGATAACTCTTAGAAATTGATTGAAGGATACCGCCATGAACTTTGAGAAAACTTTATTTTTTGCGAAATCAGAAGACGAAAAAGACGAGCTGAAGAACTTCAGGCAGGATTTTCTTTTCCCAAGAAATGAAAATGGAACTCCTTGTCTGTACTTCGCAGGACATTCTCTTGGTCTTCAACCGCGAAAGGCGAAAGAGTACATCAATCAAGAATTAGATGATTGGGCTAAGTTTGGTGTTGAAGGCCATTTTCATGCTAAACATCCTTGGCTCTCCTATCATGAAACCTTGACCGCAATGACGGCAAAACTTATTGGAGCCAATCCCATTGAAGTTGTCATGATGAATACACTTACCGTGAATCTGCACTTGATGATGGTTTCTTTTTATCGACCCACTAAGAAAAAATTTAAAATTATGATTGAGGGAGGTGCTTTCCCCTCCGATCAATACGCCGTGCAATCACAAATTCGACTGCACGGATTTGATCCCAAAGATGCCATCATTGAACTTATTCCTCGAGAAGGTGAAAACCATCTTCGTCTCGAACACATTTTATCACGCATAGAAGCTGAGGGCGATCAAGTCGCACTCATCATGTTGGGAAACGCAAATTATCTCACAGGGCAAGCTTTTGATATGAAGGCCATCACGTTTGCCGGTCATAAAAAAGGCGCATTTGTAGGCTTTGATTTGGCCCATGGAGCTGGAAATATAAAACTCAATTTACATAACGACGGACCCGATTTTGCGGTTTGGTGTTCTTATAAATATCTGAACTCTGGGCCCGGCGGATTGGCTGGATGTTTTGTGCATGAACGTCATGCCTACGATTTTGAAGGGCCGAGACTTCAGGGTTGGTGGGGACAAAACAAAGCCACTCGTTTCAAAATGGAAAAGAATTTTGATGCTATTCCTGGTGTAGAAGGTTGGCAGCTTAGCAATCCTCCTATTTTTCAGTTGGCAGCGGCGCGAGCGTCTCTAGAACTTTTTGATGCGGCCGGAATGGATCGACTTGAAATCAAAGGGAAACGTTTGAGTTCATACTTGGAGTTTTTATTAGACGATCTCGGAATTTGCGAACGAGTGACTCCGAGGAACCCCGCCGAGCGCGGAAATCTCACTTGCGTGAAATTTAAGAAAAATGGGCGTGAGATAAACGCGAAGCTTGTTAAAATGGGTGTCCACTGTGATTTCAGAGAACCAGACATTGTGAGGTTCTCCACCATGCCCATTTACAATAATTTTCAAGATGTTTTTCATCTTTGGGAGATTTTAAAAGATGCGACAAAGTGATTTGCATTCCCCCATTCCGATAAAAATTATTGGAGCAGGACTAGTAGGATCTTTACTTTCTATTTATTTCTCGAGGATGAAAATCCCAGTGGAAATTTATGAGCGTCGTGGAGACATGCGCAATGGAAAATCCACCGGTGGCAGATCCATCAACTTAGCCATTTCGACTCGCGGTCTTAGCGCTTTGGAAGAAGTAGGTTTAAAAAAACAAGTGCTGGAAATTTGTCTTCCCATGAAAGGTCGCGCTGTTCATGCTTTGGATGGCTCCGTAAATATTCAACCTTATGGCAAGGAAGATGAATGTATTTATTCCGTATCCAGAGGCGATCTAAATAAAATTCTCATGACCGTTGCCCAAGAAAAGTACAAAGTACCAATTCACTTTGATCATCAGCTGACGCTTCTCGATTTAGATGAAATGTCTGCTGATGTTGAGACGGCTACTCAGAAAATAAAAGTGTCAGGCGGAGTTTTCATCGGAGCCGACGGTAGTGCTTCCGCGATGCGCGAAGCCATTTCAGAAATCACTCAGGCTGATGTATCTCAGGAAAAATTGTCTTACGCCTATAAGGAATTGTTGATCCCAGCGGCGAAACAAGACGCCACCGGGAAATTCGGCATTTTTCAAATGGACCCAGATGCTCTTCACATTTGGCCTCGTGGTAAGTTTATGCTCATCGCTTTACCAAACTTAGACGGAAGTTTCACTGCGACTTTATTTTTATCTGAACACCCGCCATCAAGCCCCATGGACAAATCAGAAATTAGTTTTGACGAACTGAAAACACCAAAGGCC
Organism: Oligoflexia bacterium; assembly: GCA_043732305.1. Taxonomy (GTDB): domain Bacteria; phylum Bdellovibrionota; class Bdellovibrionia; order JABDDW01; family JABDDW01; genus JAYTHU01. The sequence continues at coordinate 7,296 of JAYTHU010000152.1, read as the reverse complement.
GTCACTGATTTTTTCAGTAAAAACTTTCCTGATGCGCTGATAATGCATCCACATCTGACAGACGATTTTTTTGGAAACCCTACCGGGCACATGATAACCATCAAAGCATCCAAATGGTCCTATAGTGGCAAGGCAATGATAATGGGAGATGCCGCTCATGCAATTGTGCCCTTCTTCGGTCAAGGTATGAATTGCGGATTTGAAGACTGTCGAGTTCTCAATCAAGTGATGACCAAATATCTAGACAGTTTTGATTGGTCTAAAATATTTCATGAATTTTTCGCGGTGAGAAAACAAAACGCCGATGCCATTGCGGATTTAGCGCAAGAAAACTTTATAGAGATGAGAGATAAGGTCGCTGATCCCAAATTCTTGTTTCTGAAATCTGTCGAGAGAGTGCTTATGAAAAACTTCGCTGCTGACTATGCTTCTAGGTATCAGTTGGTTAGTTTTTCTAACATCCCTTATCAGGTAGCGAAAAGAATTGGAGTCATCGAAGATGAAATTCTCACTGAACTTTGTGAAGGATTACTTACTGCGGAAAAAGTAGATCTCGTGAAAGCCAAGTTACTTATAGAGAAAAAATTGAAACCCGAACTCGCGCCATTTTTAAAAAGGAATGATTTATGGATCTGAAAATAACAGGGAAGACGGCATTGGTTCTAGGTGCTTCGACCGGGTTGGGTCAAGCGATCGCAAAGTCTTTGGTGGATGAAGGCGTGAGAGTGGCCATTGGCTCTCGCAATCTTCAAAAACTTGAAATTTCAGCGAAGAAAACAGGAGCCGAAAAAATTCTCCAAGTGGATATGGGGAAAACTCAAGAAGGCATTCAGGCGATTGAAACATTATTAAAGGAATGGGGCCGCCTAGACATATTGGTCATTAACACGGGCGGACCTAAACGCGGCAATTTCGGGGATATCAGTTTGGGTGATTGGCAAGAAGCTTACCAGGGGCTTTTTGGTAGCACAATTGAATGCATTCAAACGGCCTTGCCATCAATGAAGAAAAACAAATTTGGAAGAATTCTGATTGTGACTTCATTTGCCGCTAAAGAGCCAATGTCAGGGCTTATCATTTCGAACGCTTATCGATCTGGATTGTTAGGTCTAGCGAAAAGTATCAGCAATGAAGTGGCTGCTGATGGAATCACGGTGAATGCTTTGCTCCCTGGCTACACTCGCACGGCTAGAGTTTTAGAATTAGGGACACCCGAAGAAAAAATTGCTGCCGGTATTCCCGCACGAAGACTTGGAGATCCAGAAGAGTTCGCGTCACTTGCAACCTATTTGAGCAGCGTTCCCGCAGCCTACATCACAGGTCAAGCGATTGCAGTTGATGGTGGTTACAGCCGAAGTATTTAACTTTGAAAACCCATTCGCTTTTTAAGCGAATCGGGGAGTTCCGGTAATTCCGAACGTGGAATAAAAAATGTCGCCAGATTGACAAGATCTGCAAAAATTCGATGCTTCTCGGTCGCAGCTTTTAGGTACTTGTGGCCGCTCGATCCACCTGTTCCAATTTTTGATCCCAACATTCTTTGTGCCATAAGGGCATGGCGGTAACGCCACATGGTCATACGTTCGTCTAGTTCTGCCAACTGATTCAAAACCTGATAAGGCAAATGCAACACCGGTTCATCGCGATACAAACTCACTAGAAGCGCCGCATGAATAGCTCGGTAAGAAAGGCGAAATTGGCCTGATGCTAAAACTTTATCGTATTCAACTGGATCATAAATGGCATCGAACTGTTTGCCCGCTTCATCAATACCAGCAAGATTCTTATCGCGATCTTCTGCAGAAAGTCTTGGGTTCGCCCGAACAGTTTCGCGGTCACGCTCATACATTTTTTCAACGGCACCTTTAAACAAATCCCAAAACTTAAAATGTTTCTCTTCTAAAAAGGGAGTGCGCGATAGCCATCCATCGATCAAATCAAAGAGTGAAGCCTCTTTTTCAGTCGCAATTAAAATTTCAGCTTCCGGTTTAGAAACATAAGAATGATACGGCTGACAGTTATAAGAGTGTCGACTTTCAGGCTTCAACCCAAGCTTGATTTCTAGCAATCGAAATTGCAGACTTTGAAATCCACTTGCTGGGTAAAGCATGTCGCGAAAATCCAAGAAATCCAAAGGGGTCATGGTTTCTAGCACCGTGACCTGATCAATGAGAAGTCGCATGATCTCATTCACTCGATTCAACCGATGAACCACTGTGCTGAGCTGGCGCTCTTCTATTTTATCTTGCCCAAAAATCTTTAAAGTTGAATCAAGTTCGAAAAGCATCTGTTTAAACCAAAGCTCATAAGTTTGATGAACCGTAATGAACAGAAGTTCATCGTGAGCTGGCTTTTGCAATTCTTCCGATCGGAGCTTTTGCTGGCTTAGAAGTTCAGGAATTTTCAAATAGTCGCTATATTGAATTGGTTCATGTTTCATAGCAATAATAACTCATAGGAACCGCTTCTCACGCAAGCAGAAAAATAGAGTTGAAAGAAGGCCCGCGCACCTGTAAATTTTCTCTATGGGACAAATGGAACCGGGGTTCAATAGCGACATTCTCTATCAAGGAAAAACCTATCACGTGCAGACGGAGGATTGGGGTCAGGACAAATCTTTTGTGGTCACTCGCGTTTTTTCTGGAGGCACTGTGGTGGCCAGTCTAAAAACTCCTTACGAAAGACTAGAAAAAGAAAGCTTCGCATCAGGACGAAGGGCCATTCAGATGGGCATGCGCGAGCAACATGAGAAAATTCTAGACCAATTGGTTTCAGGCGCGCTCACAAAATAGCATAAAATAAATAGATGATTCGTCTCTCACACGTTTACAAAATTTATGCGGGTTCTGTCCACGCTTTGAGCGATGTTTCGATTGAAATTGCCAAAGGTGAATTTGTTTATCTCACGGGGCCAAGCGGTGCCGGAAAAACTACTCTCTTTAAACTCATCACTTGTTATGATCAACCCACCTCTGGAAATGTAGAAGTTGCGGGATATAGCCTATCCGAAATCCATGCCGGCAATATTCCTTACGTTCGCCGAAAAATCGGCGTCGTCTTTCAAGATTTCAAACTTCTTAAAAACCGGACCGTGCTTGAGAATGTTTCTCTCCCACTCGAAATTCTAAAAATGAGAAAATCTGAAGTGTTGAGCCGAGCCCATACCATTTTGGAACAAGTTGGACTTTCAAGAAAAGCGACATTTTATCCCGAACAACTTTCAGGCGGCGAGCAACAGCGAGTGGCCATTGCACGCGCACTTATTTCAAAACCGGGTTTGTTGATTGCAGATGAACCAACTGGAAATCTTGACGCCGCCCTATCAGATGAAATCATGGAACTCTTTGCTAAAATAAATGCGCAAGGAACAACCGTAGTCATTGCCACTCACAACGTGAGTTTCATATCGAAAGGCAATCGCCGTGTTCTCAGACTTGAAAAAGGTCGCATATCTGATGATTCAAGCAAAAACCTGATTCATATTCCGGATGTTCCCATGCATAAGCCGGAGAAATTATTTTTATGATCAAAGACTTTATTCAGATTTTAAAACGAAGTTGGGGTTCTCATTTTTGGATCAATTTAGCCACAACTGGCGTTTTAGCTTTGAGCTTCGGGCTCATTTTTGGCTGCCTACTTTTCTCTCAAAATATTTCTAAACTATTCACTGTTTGGGGGGAAGATATTCAGATCACCGGATATCTTCAAGACAATATCACCTCTGAGCAGAGAGCTAATATTGAATTGAAGCTGAAAAGTTTTGAGAGTGTTTCCAACTATAGCTTTGTTGATAGAGAGGCGGCCGCGCATATTTTCGAGCGCAGTCTCAAAAGCTATGGCCCTCAATTTTTGAGTTCGCTTAAAAACGATGTCGGGAATCCATTTCCTGCGAGCTATCAAATTCAGCTCAAAGAAGAATTCAGAAAGCCAAACACCATCGACGAAATCGCAAGTGAGATGCAAGCCATGCCTGGAGTAGAAGACGTGAGCTTCGGCCAAGAATGGGTGAAGAACTACACGCTGCTGGCTCGCTACGGAAAAGCGATTGGGATTGTTGGAGGACTTGTAATTTTAATCAGTTGTCTTCTCACTGTGAGTAACTCTATTCGCGCTTCGCTGCAAACAAGACAAGAAGAAATTGAAATATTGGAACTCATTGGTGCCACCGCAAATATTATTCGTAAACCGTTTCTTCTTGAAGGGGCATTTCAAGGTGGACTTGCCTCAGGGCTGGCCCTTTTGATTTTGTCAGTCGTTTACAGTTACAGTATTCATATTTTAAATGGAATTTTGGGGTCAGGAAGCATGACTTCTCTTCTGAGTTTTTTCCCACTATTCACCGCGATGCTTTTGATTGCCGGTGGAACCGTGATTGGGGCATCCGGAAGCTACATCTGTGTTGCTAGAATTAATTCGGGCTGGGCTGCTTCGGAAGGTACCAGAAAGTGATTTCTCTCGCCCTCATGTCACTTTCTTTGAATGCTTTCCTTTCGTTAGAAATTCCCTGTCACGCAAGCATCTTTTCAAAAAGCAGCATCGTTGAAATCAAAGGTAAAATTTCGACTGAAAAGGAAAAAATTTTAGAGGCGGAAATCAAGAAGCGCGGAATTTTAGGGTTGCTTTACGATATCAATAAAGATCTGAGCAAAACTAACGCGGAGATTTTGAGTCTCGAAGAACAAATGCGATCGTTCAAGAAAAAAATTGAAAACCAATCGGTGATTGTCGCGCGCATGGAAAAATCTAAGGACAAACAGAAATTAAAACTTTCAGTGAGACTTCGAGCGCTCTATAAAATGGGAGCTCAGGGGTATGCACAAGTGTTACTTTCAAGTAATTCTAGCACTGAGCTTTCTCGCAATGTGAAATTCATGCGCATTGTCACGCAAAAAGATTTGCAGCTTTTGGTTGGCTACAGGCAAAGCATTGCAGAGACACTTCGCGAGCAGGATAAACTCAAAGCTCAGGTGAAAATCTACTTGATAGCAGATCATAATCTTCAGTCGGAGAAGAAAGTCTTTGCCGATCAAAAAGAAAATCAAGTCTATCTTCTTTCGAGTATCGAAAAAGATCGCGAACTTCATTTGATGGCTCTTAAAGAATGGCGCGAAGCCGGAATTCATTTAGAAGAGAAATTAAGAAATATTGGAAAGTTAGAGCCCAGTTTTGACGAAGTCGATCAAGCTTCTTTCTTTGAACGCCAAGGCCAAATGAAAGCGCCTGTGAGTCGAGTTATTGTTCAAAAGTATGGAATATTTACGGACAATCGTTTTGACACAAAAATTTTCCATAAGGGTTTGTTTTTTGCCGCAAAGTTAGGCGATGAGATATCCGCTTTGTATTTGGGAAAAGTTGTTTACGTGGGTTGGGTCAATGGATTCGGTGACACGGTGATTCTAGATCACGGAGATCATTACTATTCGGTTTATGCTCATTGCTCTGCACTCTTGAAAAAAATCGGAGATGAAGTTCAACCAGGTGAGGTCATTGCAAAAAGTGGTGAAACGGGTAGTTTGCGTGGTCCAGGTCTGTACTTAGAGATCCGGCACTTTAGCGAAAGTCTAGATCCGCTACCTTGGCTTGATTTGAAATCCATTGCCAGACTATGATTAATATATAGCTCAAAAACAAAAGGGGAATCCTCCATGTCATTCTTGAAGCGCCATAAATATTTGGTCGGTCTATCCAGTCTTTTTGTGATCGCGAGTTTTTCAATCGCGGCAACAAACACAAAGGAGCGTTACGCAGATTTGCAACTCTTCAGTAAAGTTCTCAATATTATTGAGCAACATTACGTGGAAGAAGTAGACACCAAAAAATTAATTTATGGCGGAATAAAAGGCATGCTTGCAAGCCTTGACCCTCACACTAATTTTCTTCCACCAGATATTTTCAAGGAATTCAAATCAGAGACTAGCGGCGAGTTTGGCGGCGTGGGTATTGAAATCAGTTTGCAAGATGATGTTCTCACGGTTATGAGTCCCATTGAAGATACTCCGGCTTGGAAAGCGGGAATCAAGGGGGGGGATAAAGTTGTGGAGCTTGATGGTAAATCTACCAAGGGTATGAGTCTCTCTGAAGCTGTGAGCATCATGCGCGGAAAAGCCGGAAGCAAAGTGACGATGAGTATTTGGCGCGAAGGTTTTGAAAAAGTCCAAAAGTATTCTCTCGAGCGTGAAGTCATCAAAGTACATTCAGTTAAATACTCTGATTACGCCGCCGGATTTGGTTATGTGCGAATCACCAGTTTCATTGAACGCACAGGTGATGATTTGATCGAAGCCATTTCTAAAACTGAAAAGAAAAATGGACCCCTCAAAGGCTTAGTCTTAGATTTAAGAAATAACCCTGGTGGTCTTTTGGATCAAGCGATCAAAGTGGTGAATGAATTTGTTGGTGAAGGTGTGATTGTCAGTACCATTGGCCGTAATAAAAAAGAAAAAGATGTGGCCTACGCTAAAAAAGAAGGCGCTCGTACGGACATTCCTCTCGTTGTTTTAGTTAATGAATATTCAGCTTCGGCCTCAGAAATTGTCGCTGGAGCACTCCAAGATCATAAACGTGCAATCATCATGGGCACACGAACTTTTGGAAAAGGCAGCGTGCAATCCGTTGTTGACCTTGGCGATGGCGCAGGACTTAAACTTACCATCGCTCGGTATTACACTCCCAGCGGCCGAAGCATTCAGGCGCAAGGAATCGAGCCAGATATTCTTGTGGAACCCGTAGACAACGAAGCTTATGAAAAGGCAGTCATCCATAGAAAATATTTGCGCGAAGCAGACATGGATGGTCACTTGGTGAATGAATCAGGCAAAGATTTAAATTCTAAAGATCTCGAGCCAGCCAGTGAAGGCGAAGACATGGTCTTCTGGCAAAAAACCAAAGAGCCCGCCAAAAAGATAGACGAGAGCAAACTTTCTCCTGTTGAGAGATTGAAACGCGACTATCAAGTTCACCAGGCATTTAATTATCTGAAGGCTTTGAAAGTATTCAAAGACATGGGCGTTGTTTCAAATGCTCCCGTCCAGAAGGCCGCTGCAGATGCTGCTCCTGCGACTCCGGAAAAGCCCAAAGAGGAGATGAAAGTGCAGACCAAGAAGATAAAAAAGAAAGTCACGGTCACTAAACCCGTGGCCTCTCCTGCACCGGAAAAAGTTTTGCCCGCCAAAAAGACGCCAGTCACCAACTGAACACGGTTCTCCGTAATTAACTGGGGGGTCAGATATAAGAAATTCAAAATTGTCCATCCGAGGCCTTTATGTTTTGATTTGGTTGCAAGACTAAATCAACAAT
>JAYTHU010000151.1:0-3523 GCA_043732305.1 Oligoflexia bacterium | reverse complement strand
TAATGAAGTCAACCCTCGGCCTATCTAATGATGAATGCCACGACATTTACCAAGATTGGAACAAATCAGAACTGAGCTCCTATCTTTTAGAAATTACCGCTCAAATATTTTTAAAAAAAGATGAAAAAACCGATAAGCGTCTGATTGAAAACATTTTGGATGTTGCAAAACAAAAAGGGACCGGCAAGTGGACCTGTCAAGACGCCATGGAGCTTCACGTCCCGGTCCCAACAATTGATGCCGCAGTGGGTGTGCGTGATCTTTCGACCTTCAAAGAGGAACGAAAAAAGGCTTACTCAATCTTTGCCGGTCATCAAATAAAATCACCACTAGATCGCAAATCCTTTCTTAGTCAGTTATCCAACGCTTATTACGTAAGTTCGATAATCACCTACTCGCAAGGCATGGCTTTACTTCAGAGGGCCTCCACCGCCTATCGCTATAATTTGAACATGGAATCGGTGGCCCGTATTTGGCGAGGAGGCTGTATTATCCGGGCGGCCGTTCTGGAACCCATCATGTCGGCATACCGTGAATCATCACAACTTTCTCATTTGCTTTTTGATCCACACCTCAGTGAAGAAATCATAAACAGGCAGCACGATTTACGGACCATTATTCAAACCTCCGTGGGATTCGGATTTCCGATTCCGGCAATGATGGCCTCACTTTCTTACTATGACAGTTATCGAAGTCCGTGGTTGCCGACAAATTTGACTCAGGCGCAAAGAGATTACTTTGGAGCCCACACTTACGAACGAGTCGATGAACCTGGAACATTTCATAGTCAATGGCCCCCATTAGGAAGTCATCAATGAGTACGCCACGACCTACGATCATTGTCATCTTGGGTGCCGCCGGAGACCTCACTCACCGAAAACTTGTGCCAGCCCTTTTTAATCTGTTTTTGGATAAACGACTTCCAGAAGATTTCTCGATCATCGGAATCGATAGGAAACACTTAGAACAAGAAGCCTTCAGGACTCATCTCCATGAGGGCGTCAACGAATTTTCCCGTCGAGGAAGAGCCGAAGATGAGAATTGGAGTCTTTTTTCTATGTCCTTTAAATATTTTTCCCTTAATTTTACAAATGCAGAATCTTATTCAAAGTTGTCGGAACAAATCGCACTTCAAGAGAAGACCTGGAATATGCAAGCAGACCATGTCTTCTATCTGGCCACAGCTCCATCTTTCATTGAAACCATTATCAATCAGCTGGCTCAGGCCAATTTGTTGGAAAATAAACTACGAAGCCGTGTTGTTATTGAAAAACCTTTCGGGCGAGATTTGGCGTCGGCCATCCGACTCAATGAAACATTGGCTCGCGCGACCGTTGAGACTCAAGTATTCCGTATTGATCACTTTCTGGGGAAAGAAACTGTTCAGAACATTCTGGCTTTGCGATTTGCCAACAGTCTTTTCGAACCTCTTTGGAATCGCACATACATCGACAACGTTCAAATTACAGTGGCCGAGCAAATTGGCGTTGAGCATCGCGGCGGCTATTACGACAAGGCCGGGGCCCTCCGTGACATGTTAGAAAATCATCTCTTTCAGTTGTTAGGCATTATCGCGATGGAGCCTCCGACCTCTTTTGAGCAGGATGAAATCAGAAATAAAAAAGTAGATGTGCTCAATGCCATTCGGCTTATCCCGAAGGATATGGTCGATCAAGTTGCGGTCAGGGGCCAATACGGAAAAGGAAATATTGAAGGCCAGACTATGGAAGCCTACCGGCATGAGCCCGATGTTTCTCCGGAATCGGCAACCGAAACATTTACCGCAGTGAAGCTCTATGTCGATAACTGGCGCTGGCAAGACGTTCCATTCTATTTGCGCACAGGAAAGCGCATGTCGACTCAAATTGCAGAAATCTCTCTGCAGTTTCGACCCGTACCACACAGATCATTTCCAGCCGGTGCCACTGAGCTATGGGTACCAAACCATCTTATCGTTCGCATCCAACCCTCCGAGGAAATCATCTTGCGGTTTCAGGCCAAAAAACCTGGAACTTCATTTGAGTTAAAACCTGTGGATATGAGATTTTCATACAGTCAGTCCTTTTCTAGACAAAGCCCTGAAGCTTACGAAACCCTGCTACTCGATATCATCATGAGTGATGCCACATCTTTTGTTCGGGCCGATCTAGAAAAGGCAGCGTGGTCAATTGTTTCTCCTATTCTTGATGTATGGGAAGCAAAGCCGGCCGTTGACTTTCCAAATTACAAAGCAGGAAGTTGGGGACCAAAAGCATCTGATGATTTATTGGCAAGGGATGGAAGGCAATGGTTGTTACGTGATTAAGGTTTGTCCCAATCAAGAGTCTGTTGCCCAGGCCGCTGCTCATGTTTTCGTTGAACAATTCAAGATTGCAATGACCAGATCCGAAAAATTCAGCGTCGTTCTTTCTGGCGGAAAAACGCCGATGAGTACCTATCAATTGCTCGCTACAGAACCATTTAAAAGTCAGATTGATTGGCTTCATGTGCATGTCTTTTGGGGAGACGAACGCTGCGTTCCCTTCGACGACATGATGAGCAATTATGGATCAGCTCAACGCGCTTTTCTTTCTCAAGTTCCTATTCCAGCACGACAGGTCCATCCGATCCTTTGCACTGACAGCCCCGGAAAATCAGCCAAAGAATATGAAGCCAATATTAGAAAATATTTCGACAAATCTCGGCCGAGTTTTGATCTTGTGTTTCTTGGACTCGGAGTGGATGGTCATACAGCCTCACTCTTTCCCAATTCTTCAGCGCTAGATGAGAAAGTGACCTGGGTAACTAATCTTAAAAATGAGAAAGAAAATTTTGCTCGAGTTAGTTTGACTCCACAGCTTCTTAACTGCACTCACATGGCGCTCTTCATGGTTACAGGACGAAAAAAAGCTAATATTTTAAGTCGGGTCTTAGGTGGATCAGAAACTTCAACGTTGTTACCTGCACAACTTATTCAACCAGTTGCCGGAGAATTACTTTGGTTGGTTGACTCCAATGCTTGTCCCTCGGGATAAAAGCAGAATCTTAAATGGGACTATTAATCACATCGGGTTGATCTTGCCACATCAATTGTCGCTCGAAGAGCCAAAACCCTAGTAGAGATGGAGTTCATCTTGCAGCAATTTAAATTAACGAATCACTTAACCACGGAGTTATTATGAATCCTAGATCTGATGAGCTGAATGGACGACATCCCCACGAATCAAAAAGCATAGTGGCAGATGCGTTTAAGGCAGACCAGTTAGTAGAGCAAGTCAAAACCAGAGCCGCCGATATCAGAAAGCTAGCAGTTAACTTCATTGAGTTAAATGCGGACTATGCCAAGAGACATCCTTGGCGAATTGCAATTACCGCCGCAGGTATTGGCTTTATAGCAGGAGCATTTTTTTCTACGAGAAAACATGTCGATAAAAATAATTGAACTTCGGTATCCAGGGACGAAATTACATTCCGACATGAGTAAAAAAAACTATCAACAAAAAATGGAGGACTTATGAAAAGTTTTAGACAGCGAGTAATTTAT
>JAYTHU010000150.1:0-11368 GCA_043732305.1 Oligoflexia bacterium | reverse complement strand
TTGTGGGATCATGGCCCACCAAAGCGTCAACTCAAGTTTTTGACACCATTGACCATTTCTGAGCTCGATTTCGGTAACATCTATCGTGATTCAATTCGTAAAACTCCCGGACAATTCACGTCACCCTGAATAAAATATGTGCGATCTTCTGTAGAAGACCCCTATCTACGCCTGTCTACGCTCTCTAAGCTGGATTGGATATTGCAATAGTGTATTCCATGTTTAAAAAAGGTTTGTTGTTCGTTGGCTTGGCATTGGTTTGCGTGAGTAGCGCATTTGCTGCGCCGCCGGATCACTTTCCCGAAGTCAAAACTGAGCGCGATGGCATGACCTATAATTTCAGCCACAAGTTGAGAGTCACTGCGGTTGGGATGGATATCGCGATCCATCACTTCAAATTATCCCCGCATTATAAAGATGCGCTCTTTGATTATCTGATGGAGCATGACGACGAAAAGCTGAATAACAAAAAGGAATTTATCCACGAATATGGGGGACACCTTGATGACGCAAGATACTCAGCTTTCTTCATTGAGCACTTTGGAGAAGATTTTCCCGTAGATTCTCCACATAGAATTATTATTAAACATATGAATGAAATTGGTAAGGTGAAGGCTCAGCGTTTTTTTGCCCGCAGCGGAATGTTGGATTTAAATTTGCAGCCAAACTTTATGGCGAGACTTTTTATGCGAATTGAAAAGATAGCTGATTTGATAGATCGAGATCAGGATTCCATGGCTCCTATCGAGCTAGGCCGGGAAAAAACTTTTGGTATTGAGCTTTTGGATTCCGATTACGATCGTGGCATCGCCAAGGCAACTATTGTTCGTTATCAGGAAATCACTGCTGGCTACCATTATTGGGAAATCAAAGATTACTTTCGCGAACACCCTGTTAAAGTCACTGAGAAATTTGGAAATACCTGCAGCAATTGGCTGGAACTTTTAAACTAAAATCATTTTGTCAAATTGTGAGCAGCCAAGAGTGGAAAAAGGATATAGATCGTGACATCACGCAAAAGGTAGCAAAAAAACGCAACGGCAAAAAACTTCCAACCGTACTTTGCTAAAGTATTTTTGAAGCCATTGGTTTTTAGACTATGCGCGAAGGTAAGCATTCCTGATGTTTTCAAGAACTCTTTAAATTTGAGATAAGCAATGGCTGGCATTCTTAAATTCCCTTACAAAATAGTGTAAGTATTTTGTCCCAACAAAATTTCTATGTACGAAGCGTAACTTGTAAAAGATAAAGTTTGCAAAAATAATGAATATTGCATAAATTTTTCATACTCAGTGCTGAGGTTGGGGAACCTTAGTTGAGAACACAAAGTCTTCCTGGGGGGAATTCAATGTCGAAAAATATACGATTCACTTTTATCCTGTTGGCGTTTCTGGTATCCAGCCAGATCGCATCCGCTCAAGCGCTGATGCATCCGTTCATGGTGAACAAGTCCGATGCCCAAATGGCGGCAGAAGAACAAAGTGCAAAGCAATTTTTTGTTCATGTGACTGATGATGCCTCTCCGATGAAGTACGACCTTTTGCAATATCAAAGCCCCGTTAAAGATCAAGGTCATCGGGGAACATGCGTTGCTTTTGCATCAATGGCTCTCGTTGAAAGTCTATACAAAGTCAAGTCGGGACAGACGGTTGATCTCTCTGAGCAATACGCTTACTGGGAAAGCAAATATTTTTATCAAAATGATCCAGATCCTGGCTACTCCCCTCACTCTGAAGGCAGTGAGCCAGTCAATTTGCTGAAAGCTGTTGCTGCACATGGCGTGCCCATGCAACAAGCCTGGGTTTATGAAAAAACCGCTTGGTATGATGATCCAACTCATCCCGATTGCGTCAAAGCTAACACTGCAAACCCAAATAAAATGCCAACGAGTTGTTTAACCAATGGTGATGCACCTGGTTCGGCGCAGTCATCACAGAAAATTGCAGTCATCAACCCTCACAACGTTCCTTCTTCATCGACTTCCATCATGGGATTTTTGCAAGCAGGAGTGGCCGTCGAAATCGGAATCGACGTGTATGACGCCGCATGGAGCTACAGCAATAAAAATTCTCCTCGATATGCTACAGGCACGGTTCTTATGCCGACTGCTGGAGACAAGATCGTGGGAGGCCATGCCGTGCTTATCGTGGGATACGATCGCACTCAGCAGGTTTATTTGTTTAAAAATTCTTGGGGTACCAGCACCTGGGCGTCTAAATCTCCAGTCCCTGGATTTGGAACCCTCCCTTTTAATTACGTGAAAAAGTTCGCAACGGCCACTGTTGCGCAATTGCCTCAATGAAAGTTTGAGCAATTGAATTGACTGAGGCGGTCATTCTCGAGAAGATTTCTAAATGGCAAAAAGAGATGACCGCGCTCATGAATTTAAAATTCGACAACTGACACTAGAAGTTAAAGAACGAGAAAAGGAACTTTTCGACTTCCGCAACGAACTATCTAGTATCAACGCCCAACTCGAAAAGTTTATTTCCCAAATGTCATCGCAACTCAAAATGGCATCTCTTATTCAGCGAGCGCTAGTTCCCACAGAGATTCCCACAATTTCTGGATTTGAATTTTCGACCAAGTTTGTGGCTTCTGCCATTGCGGGTTCAGATTATTTCGATATTTTTGAAATGGAAGACAAGCTGAAGTTTGGAGTTCTAATTGCCAGTTCTTCTGGGCATGGGATGGCTTCATTATTCTTATCCGTGCTTTTGAAACTGGCTACGCAGCTCGAGGCTAGAAAAGGATTAGAGGCGGATCAGGTTTTGAAAAAAATGAATGAGGAAGTTCAAGATAAAGTCAACGAGGCGCAAGCTGCACAGGTTTTTTACGCTGTGCTGGATCGCCGTGATTTCTCTATGAACTACTCTCTCTCCGGTGATGTTTTGGCTTACGTTTACAAACATGATTTAGATAAATTTGTAGTGCTTGACTCAACTCAAGGCCCGTTGGGAATCAAGGGTTCAAAAATTAAATTTAAAAAGGAAAGTCTAATTTTAGATCCGCGGGATAGACTTATTGTAGTGAGCTGTGGACTTCCAAAAGTGCAAAATAAAAAAGGTGAAGCCTTTGGTGAAAAACGTCTTTTAAAATATCTGGTCGATAGCTCTTCTAAAAGTTGCCATGAGGTCAGAAATGAAATTTTATTTCAAGCCAAGCAATTTGCGCAAGGCACGGAATACCCTCAAGATTTGAGCGTGGTTGTGATGCGTGTGAAAGACAAAATCGTAAGACTCAAAAAAGTTTAAAAAATATGTTTCAAAAACTAAAACGAAGTAAACGGATTATTAAGAGCACCCTGACGGAAATGGGAGCCAATCTTGTAGCCTTCCATCTGTACCCTTTGGGTTTTTTTGAAAAATCTCAAGCCCCGCGCAAACATTCTTCTCACTCAAAAAATCCACGGCCCATTTTACTTCTGCATGGAATTTTTCACAATCGCTCGGCATTTATTTCTTTGAAACATCGAATGCAAAAAGAGGGTTGGGATAACATCCACACTTTCAATTATTCCACCACGCGCGGAAACGTTTTGCAGATGGTTGAAATGCTCGCAAAAAAAGTTCAAGAAATATTAGATACAACGTCTGCGTCGCAAATTGACATCGTTGCACATTCGCTGGGTGGGCTCGTTGCCCGTACTTTTATGAGCCTGGGTGAAGGTCGAGGCAAAGTAAATAAGCTCATCACGTTAGGGACGCCGCATCAGGGGACCCACCTCAGCATATTCACTAAAGGGTTCGCTCGCGCTGCATTAGATGGTGATCTCAAGGTAAATTCTTATCTGATAAAACTTTTGTCTTCGACCGCTCTGCCGCGTGGGAGTGAGCTTGTAAGCATTTATTCACCTTTCGATTGGACCATTTCTCCAGGCGAGAATGGTGCCGCCGTGGGAGTGCCCGAGAGCTCAATTAAGAATGTGAGACTCGACTATGTTGGTCATGCGGGACTCCTGTATAGCAATGAAGCGTTCGAAGCCATTGTAAAGCACATCGTTTTTCAATAGAATAATGAAGACGACTTAACTGGAAAGGATCTTCGATTATGGCTGAACAAGTACAAGAGTATGCTGGAGCAATTGATAAAGGATTAGAGGGTGTTGTGGCATGTTCCACGGCTATTTCTTCCATCATAGACACAACCCTGACATACGCGGGCTACACGATCGAAGATCTTGCGGAGCATTCGACTTTCGAAGAGACCTCACTTCTTTTATGGAATAAAAAACTTCCTACAAAAGCAGAGCTCGATCAATTTAAAATGGAAATTGGAAAGCGCATGACTTTAGACAAAGACTTTGTGTCTTTTTTGAAAAGTCTTCCGAATAAAAATGTTCATCCTATGGAATGGTTGCGAACAGCCGTTTCTGCTTCTGCACTTTGGAATAAAGAAGCGGGTGACATCAGTCCCGAAGCCAATCATCGAAAAGCAATCGATCTCATGGCAAAAATGGGACCTTTGGTTTGTGCGTTTGAAAGATTTAGGAAAGGTTTGGATCTTATTGCACCTCAGGCTGGAAAATCCATCGCTTGGAATTTCCTGCATATGCTTCAAGGTAAAGAGCCGGATGCTTATCATGTTAAAGTTTTTGATACCGCGCTTATCCTGCACGCCGATCATGAACTGAACTGTTCGGCGTTTAGTGTTCGCGTGACCACGAGCTCATTGAGCGATTTACACTCAGCTATCACCAGCGGCATTGGCACTCTTAAAGGACCGTTGCATGGTGGGGCCAATGAACAAGTCATGAAAATGCTTTTGCAAATCGGTAACATGCAAGAGTGCGAAAAATTTATTAAAGATGCTCTCGAAAACAAAGCAAAAGTCATGGGCTTTGGTCATCGCGTTTATAAGAACGGCGACCCTCGCGCAAAAATTCTGAAAGGTATGTCTGAAGAATTGGGTAAACGCCGTGGAGAACCCCAGTGGTATCAGATGAGCGTCAAGATTGACGATATCATGCAGGATAAAAAAGGTTTGTTGCCCAACGTGGATTTCTATTCTGCTAGCGTTTATTATTGCTTGGATATTCCGATTGATTTGTTCACGCCAATTTTTGCAGTCAGTCGCATCGCTGGTTGGAATGCACACAGCTTGGAACAATACGCGAACAATCGTATTTATCGACCTCGTGGAAAATATGTTGGCCCACGCGATCTTAAATGGTCCGCTCAATCTTAAATTAGCGCAAAATTTAATTTCCGGAGTACTTGAAGTTTGAGCAAATGTGTTACTCCGTATGCTTGCGTGCTGGGTCGAAATTCATATAGCGACCTGTTGCATAAGACGTGCCGTATTCATGCGAGCCAAGCTGCTACTTAATTCGTCTATAATATACACACTTTTCAAGTCTATTGAGATGGAGCTTTTTTATGAGCTCAAGCACACGATTGAACTTTCACAGTCCATCTACCGATCAGTTCTTTTGAGGAGACTTGCCAAATGCTTTATGAATTTTTAATGGTCAGTGCCAAAGATGATAGTGCCACTAGAATCCGGGAAGAATTGGAACTCAATAAGTTGTACCGTGTTCATCTTTGTGACGCTTCTTCTGTGTTGGAGCAGTTAAAGAAAAATAAAGTCGATTGCCTCGTTTTTAATTTCGAAGCTTTCACGACTGATAAAGCCCAGTTTGCTCAGCAAATTCGACAGATGGGATATAATTTCCCGGTGATTAATTTTGCCACGCACGTTCACAAAGACGCTTTGAACGCTCTCAATAAAATCGACAAAACTGTTTTGATTGAAAAGCCTTTTGAATCAAAAGACGTATGGGGAATTGCCCAAAAACTGGTTCAAGGAAAACAGGTCGTGCAAAGAGTTTATCGCCGATTCTATACAGATCAAAAAATAGTGATCGAAAAATCGCAGACCGGTGACACTTGCTCCGGACAAGTTTTCAACATGTCCCGGGGTGGTGCTTACATTGAAGTGGAAAGTCATGAGTCGATCCATCACGGTGATATTTTAAAACTCACCGTGCCGCTCGAAAAAGTTTC
Source organism: Oligoflexia bacterium (assembly GCA_043732305.1). GTDB lineage: Bacteria > Bdellovibrionota > Bdellovibrionia > JABDDW01 > JABDDW01 > JAYTHU01. Next base: position 5,363 of record JAYTHU010000150.1, on the reverse strand, counting down.
AAAATCTTATGTCGTCGATGTGGAAGTTGTCTGGAAGGCCGAGCGTGGATATTGGCAAGGCCGAAATGCAGTCGGCGTAAAATTCATCAAGAACGATGACATTTATCGCAATCTGCTCAATCGTCTCTAAAAATGTGCGGGTTCTAGACCTTTGAGATTTTCTTTTTCAATTTGAATCGTCACATGACTAATATTGAATTTCGTGAGTAACAGTTCACGAATATTCATGAGTAGCGAATGACTTACATCGGTGTCGCTGCAATTCTTTGAAACCACATGCGCGCTCAGGCTCACAATATCAGAAGAAATGCACCACACGTGAAGATCATGAACCTCGTCCACACCGGGCAATCCGCTAAGAGCACTAGTCACTTCATCGACATCAATATGTGAAGGCGTGCCTTCAAGCATGACATGAACAGTGTCAGAAATTAATCTCCAGGCAGAAACAATAATAATCCCGCTGATTAAAATACTAATGAGCGCGTCAGCTTCTTTCCAATGAAACCAATAGACAAATGCCGCGGCAGTGATTGCGCCCACTGATCCAAGCAAATCTCCCATCACGTGAAAAAATGCACTTCGTACATTTAGATTTCCGTGATCTGCCTTGAGTAAAATAAAAGCGCTGTAGACATTAAAAAGCAAACCAATGAATGCGATGCCCATTGTTTCTAGAGCTTTGATTTCAACTGGCTCGTGGAGTCGCTGCCAACTTTGAGTGATAATCATGCACGAAAGTATAATTAGGAAAATTCCGTTAGCAAAAGCAGCCAACACTTCGAGCCGGTAAAAACCAAAACTGCGTTTTTTGCTTACCGGTCTGCGGGCGATGTAAAACGCGGCCAGGCTCATTCCCAAAGCGGCGGCATCTGTGAGCATGTGAATGCCATCGGATAAAAGCGCCAAGCTGTGGGTGAAGTATCCGCCGGCTACTTCGATCACCATAAACGTTGCCGTCAGAATTAACGCTGCTTTTAATGCGCCCGTATTTTTGTCAAACGAATTGGCGTGAGAATGTCCTTGATCATGATTGTGCGAGCTCATGGATTATTTATTATCACAATGACGCACTATTGCTATCAAAATTAACGGCGTCTCTTTGGAACCAGAGATCTCAAAGGAAATATCACTGGAGATAGTTTTTCTTCTTTTGCTAAACGTGCTTCCTACGGCAGGCTCGTGAGGATACTCGCATTCTAACTACGTCACTGGCATTCAGTACGCAGCTCTGCACATATTGTCCGTGCCATAGGCTGCAGCTTATCGCGCCGAATGGAAATCAACTCAACTCTTCCCACGATTGACATTTTGCGCCTAATAAGTTAATTCTAAGAAGGCTTTTAATGCATTCAAGGAGTTCGAGCCAAATGGCTGATAAGTCCAATAAATATGAAGATAACGCCCCCGGGAAATTCTATGTCGATCAGAGCTGCATCGCTTGTGACAACTGCTGCATGCTTGCGGGCGATTATTTCAAAATGAATGAAGACGGAAGCCATGCGCTTTTAGCTATCCAGCCTACCACTCCAGAGGGCGAAACCGAATGCAAGGAAGCCATGAATGGTTGCCCGGTTGAAGCCATCGGAAATGACGACGCTTAAATGGAGAGAGCAAAACTGGTTGAAACACTATCAGCTGTTGCCACTCTCTTAGAACTCCTTGGAGAAAATCCATTTAAAATCAGAGCCCACCAAAACGGCGCAAGAATCATTGAAATGTTTGAGGGCGATCTTGATAAAGCAATCGAAGATGAATCGATTGGCGAAATCAAAGGCATTGGTCCTGCGCTAAAAGAGAAGATCACTGAGTTTTATAAAACTGGAAAAATCGCCGAGCATGAAAATTTAAAATTGCGCGTGCCACAAGGCGTGATTGATATGCTGTCTCTTTCAGGGCTCGGCCCGAAAAAAGTGAGAGTTCTGTTTGAGAAAATGGGAATCGAAAGTGTTTCTCAATTGGAAATGGCTTGCCTCAGAAATCGATTGGTTGAGCTCGCTGGTTTTGGAGAAAAGACACAAGTAAAAATTCTTGCAGCTATTGAATTTCAGAAAAAGTTTCAAAATAGTTTTTTGTTTTCGGATGCGGTTTTAGAAGCACGACTTCTCGCCGCCTCATTGAAATCCGTAAAATCCGCGGAGATTGTGGAAGTAGCCGGTTCTTTGCGGCGCAAAAAAGAAATCGTCAAAGACATGGACGTTTTAGTTGCTACAAGAGATCCACAATCCATTGCGGAAAAGTTTTTAAAACTTCCGCAAATTGATAGAATCACCGCGAATGGTGACACAAAAATTTCAGCTGTTTTGAAAAATGGAATGGCCTGCGATTTGAGAATAGTCACACCGGAAGAATTCCCATTTGCACTCCTCTATTTCACAGGTAGCAAAGAACATAACGTCACGTTGAGACAAATTGCCAAAGAGAAAAATCTGAAACTCAATGAGTACGGTTTATTTCCAGATGGCAGTGAACAGACAATTGCTTGCTCGGATGAGACCGCGATCTTTAAAGTTCTCGGCCTCGATTATATTGTTCCCGAACTTCGTGAAAATATGGGCGAGATAGTAGCGGCCCAACAGCACACCCTTCCCACTCTCATTGAAAATGGTGAGATCAAGGGCGTTTTTCATTGCCACACAACAGACAGCGATGGAATGAACACTCTCGAGGAAATGGTTGCTGGGGCACAGAGATTGGGTTTTGAATACATTGGAATCAGTGATCACAGCGCTTCGTCTGAAGCGTACGCGAATGGACTGCGCAAAGATCGAATGATGGAGCAGTTCAAAAAAATTAACGAGATGCAAAAGCAATTCAAGATCAAAATTTTTCGCGGCGTTGAATCAGATATTCTTTCTGATGGAAGTTTGGATTATGAAGATGAGTTTCTGATCAAGTTTGATTTCATTATTGGTAGTTTGCATGGAGGACTCACCCAAGCTGAAGATAAAATGACCGCGCGTGTCCTGAAGGCTCTGACACATCCTTTGTTTGATTTTTTCGGTCACCCAACTGCTAGAATTTTAATGGGGCGCGAGCCTGCAAAATTCAATGTGAACACAATTATCGACGAAGCATGCAAGCAGAACGTGATCATGGAGCTCAATGCAAATCCACAGAGATTGGATTTGGATTGGCGCTATGGAAAATATCTGAAAGAGAAAAAAGGGCGCGTCAGTATCAATCCAGATGCGCACAGCGTGGCCGGTTTAGAGGATATTGAATTTGGAATCGGCATTGCGCGAAAAGCTTGGTTAGGTTCAAAAGACGTCGTCAATGTACTTCCGGCAAATAAAGTATTGAGCGTTCTCAAAGGTTACGGCGCTAGGAAAGCACATTAACTTTGGCCAAAGAATCGCTCGTAAACAAGAGAGTTCGGGTTCAAAAATTAATCGACATATTAGATGTGCTCTATCCCGATGTTGAATGTTTCCTCGAACATAAGAATGCCTTTGAGCTTTTGATCGCGGTCATGCTCAGTGCACAGTGCACGGACAAGCGCGTGAACATGACCACTCCAGCGTTGTTCAAAAGATTTAAAACTCCGAGCGATTTTGCGTCATGCGATATTGGAGAATTAGAAAATCTAGTCAAATCTACTGGGTTTTATAAAAATAAAGCTAAAAACATCAAAGCCATGAGTGCGCAAGTGTTGGCATTGCACAAAGGAAAAGTTCCTGGTTTGATAAACGAGCTCACAGAGTTGCCTGGAGTGGGAAGAAAAACCGCCAATGTGGTGCTCGGCCAAATTTTTGGAATTCCATCCATGGTGGTCGACACCCACGTGACACGGCTTTCAAATCGATTGAATTTAGCTCAGGGAACTGACGCGGTGAAACTAGAAATTGCGCTGATGGAAGTTGTTGAAAAAAAACATTGGACACCTTTTTCTCATTGGTTGATAAGTCATGGCAGAGCAGTTTGCGACGCTCGCAAGCCTGATTGCGCGCATTGTGAATTGATCGCACTTTGTCCACAACGGGGTTTAAATTAACGGGGTTCTCAAATGAAATTTTTAGTATTCGCTTTACTGCTATTCGTGAGCAGCAATTCTTTTGCCGTCCGGTGGGAAAATTGCCCTTTTGGGGTGGGACAAAATGTAAAGCCAACTCAACGTGTAGAACTGAAATCACTGATTTCGCAGGAAATCACCACGGTCAATTCTGACCAGTTTTTCATCGTGACATCTGTTCAATGGAAACCAGGTGACTGCGTTGTGAAATATCAAAACAAAAGTTATTCGATTGATCCAAATTTTCTTCACGCTTGGGATAGTACTCCGCAATTGTCGAAGAAAATACTAGCGGCAGTGAATAAAAATAAAGAGAAATTACAAAATCATGAATATCGTAACAGCCTTGGTGAAACGATTGACGATGTCTGTCCTTTAGCCGCTATAAAAATGGGACAGAAAAAATGGAATCTAGAAACAGTTGCGGAAGTTATTGCTGGTTGTTCGGCTGGCGAAGTGACTCCTGTTCCAAGAATGCCTTTAGCCAATCGGTGTCCTCCGCATCTTTTTCAAAATCAAGATTTAACGGATGTCGTTGCGTGGGAAGGTTGCCCCGCACCTCATGAGTGCTCGGATATAGAAAGTTTGGCGCTCGATAAAATAGAATCACTGAGCAAGGAACTGGATCACTTCACTTGTGTTGATCGCAATGCCAAGAAAGTGGCGGAGATAAAAGCTGAGCTCGCAAATCTTCCTTCTCCGGTTTGCCTGACTAAATTTAAACTGCCGCCCGTGAAATTGGTTCCGCCCATCTCGTGAATAAGCGCCTGGAGTTCCGAGCCGGCATCAACGCATTCTTCTGCGTGGCGTGAAAGCAGGGTTTTAAGGTCTGCTGCCTTGGTGTGCTCGGCACACTCGCGAAAACCGTACTCGCCGTCCCGGCAGGTTTCCAGCAGGTCATTGAGGGTCTCGATCACATCATCGTCCGCGTCGACCGGGCGGGCGGCACCTGACGCGGAACCCACGCCCGTTCCGGCCGGATACGAGCCGGGCGCTTTGCTGATGGGTTCTAAGTTCAGATCGTTGTCTTGGGCCATGTAAAACTCCTTGGGATGTGTTTGATAAGGCTCGGTTCAGCAGCGAAATGCAAGCTGGATACCGGCCAGCCAGCGTCGATAAGCCCACGGGCTTTTCGGCGCGTACCTGCATGGTCGTGTGCATGGAAATACCACGAAGTCAGGCAAGCACAAAGACAGCTGTAGGAGAACGCCCCGCAACATTTCAATGGTGGGTTGACAGGCCCTGGCAACGATGAGCACCACCCTTGTCGAAACAGCGATGAGCGCTTCTTTTTGTTTAATATATTAATGAAAAAGGCCTGTAGCCGATGAATAACGGTCGCAAGCAGCTA
>JAYTHU010000149.1:0-11455 GCA_043732305.1 Oligoflexia bacterium | reverse complement strand
TAAGTCTCCCAGAGGCGAAGAGAAAAAAGCGCAAAAGGCCGCGTCGAAAGCTGCTTCGCAAGAAGTAGTTAAGCAAGCCCGAGCGAATAAAGCTCCCTCTAAAGCAATGGCTTCTAAAGCTCCCGCGAAAGCCGGCGGAGCGAAGGCTCGCAAAACCAGCAAGTCGAAGTGAGATCTAGGTTTCCACAAAGAATCGGAATATTAGGAGGCGGGCAGTTAGCTCGCCTTCTTTCATTAAGCTGCTACGATCTCGGCCTCACACCTGTCATTTTCAGTAAGTCTAAATCAGATCCCGCGGCCCAAGTTTGTGCGGAATGGTTTGAAGAAAAGTTCCTCAATAAGTTTTTGGATTCTATTGATGTCGTGATCATCGAAAATGAATTTATCGACCTTAAAATCTTAAATAAAATAGCTGCTCGTAAACCTCTTTTTCCATCTCCAAAAGTTTTACAACGAGTGCAGAGCAAGCTCACTCAAAAAATCGACATTTTGGCCCACCATCTGCCCACTGCACCGTTTTATCCTGTATCAAGCGCTCTTGACCTTGAGACTGCTTTTAAGTTCATGGGGCCTTCGCTGGTGCTTAAAAAATCAACTCACGGATACGATGGCCGGGGAGTTGTATTTTTCGAAAGGATAAAATCCTCGAACTATAAAACTTTCTCTCACGGTTTTTTTGAAGATAATCCTCACTGGCTGGGTCAATCTGCCTATGCTGAAGCTCGAGTAGAATTTAAAAAAGAAATTGCCGTTGTAGTAGCCAGAGATATTTATGGAAAGATTGAAAGTTTTCCGCCCGTCATCACTGTTCAAGAAAAAGGTATTTGCACCCGAGTGTGGCAACCTGACACTAAAGAACTAACTAATGAGCTAGGCAAAAACGCACAGAAGTTAGCTGTAGAAACAATGCGCGCTCTGAACGGAGTAGGGGTTTTTGCGGTTGAAATGTTTTTAAGCAAAGGCAAAAAACTGTTAATCAACGAGATTGCACCAAGAGTTCATAATTCCGGACATATCACACTTGATGCCTGCAATGTTTCGCAGTTTGAACAGCATCTACGGGCGGTTTTAGGATTCGGTTTAGTCAAACCGGAATGGCTTTATAAAGGCTCTGCCATGGAGAATATTGTCGGGCGCGAAATCGGAAGTAAAAAACCCGCTGCCGGCCCGCTTAAATTCGATTCAAAAATTCTGCAATCTGGAAAATTAAAGGCAAATATTTACTGGTACGGAAAAACAGGTTTTACCTCTAAAAGAAAACTCGGCCACATCAATGTGGTCGGCACCTCCAGCAAACAGGCTGTCAATCAGGCGAAGAAAATTCGGGAGAGCATCGATATATGAAAACAAAAGCTAACTATAAGAAAACAGAAGCTCCGAAGAAATCCAAAGTTATGAATATCGTAGAAGCTACAGACGTTATTATCGTCATGGGTAGTCAGTCCGATTTTGAAGTGATGAATGGAGCTGCTGAAACTCTCGACAAGTTTGATGTTAAAAATGAAATGCTTGTGGTGTCCGCGCATCGCACACCTGCTCTTCTGGAAAAATCTGTGGCAGCTTGGGAAAAAGATGGGGTGAAAGTGATCATTGCCGGAGCTGGCGGCGCAGCTCATTTGCCAGGAATGCTTGCTGCTTTTTCTATTCTGCCCGTCATTGGCGTACCAGTTAAAACAAAAAATTTATCCGGACTTGATTCTCTTCTCTCAATTGTGCAAATGCCTCCCGGAGTGCCGGTGGCAACAGTCGGGGTGAATGGCGCAGTTAACGCTGGTTTATTAGCGATTAAGATCTTAAACGCCGCTCTAGGCGATAAATCGACGGGACTTAAAAAGAAACTCACCGCTCATAAAAATAAGATGTACGAAGATGTGATGGAAATGCAAAAAAATGTGGCCGTGCTATCCAAGAAGAAAAAATCTTAGAGTATGGATTTCAATCGATGATATTAAGTGGGAAAACAAAAGAAAATATTCTTAAAGCTGCGGCACTTATTCAAAAGGGCGACGTCGTAGGTTTTCCGACTGAAACTGTGTATGGTTTAGGTGCTGACGCTTTCAATGAATTGGCTGTAAAAAAAATATTTGAAATTAAAGAACGTCCGTTAGCTGATCCGCTCATTTTACACGTGGCAAGCGTCGGGCAGCTCGATCTGATCGCCGAATCCATTCCGCCTGTTGCACTTAAGCTTATAGAAAGATTTTGGCCCGGTCCGTTGACCTTGATATTTAAGAAAACTCCGCTGGTGAATTCCATACTTACAGCTGGCCTCGACACAGTTGCGGTTCGAATGCCGAGAAATATTATCGCACTGGCGCTGATCAAACATTCGGGAACGGTCATTGCCGCTCCGAGTGCCAATAAATTTCAGGGTTTAAGTCCCACTACGGCCGAAGCTGTGGAAGAATCTTTAGGAGATAAACTTGAATTGATTTTAGATGGTGGCCCCTCACTCATTGGTCTTGAGTCCACCATTGTGGATATTTCTGGAGATACACCGAAAATATTACGGTGGGGTGGGATAACAAAAGAAGAACTTAAAGCAGAGCTTGGATTTGATCCAGAAGACGCAGCTGCAGGCGACAGAGCCAAAACTACAGATGAATTTATTCCTCAGGTTGCACCTGGCATGTTGAGTTTTCACTATGCCCCTTCAGTTCCACTTTCCGTTTACGCTTCTCTTGTTGAGGTTGAAAAACAAATGTTGAGGCCTGATCGCAAAGCGGCTTTGACACTGCCAAGGGTTGCTTGGATTTGCTTTTCTTCTTTAGAGGAAAAGAATTTAAAAGCTCTAGGGATACAAACTATTTTTGCCCTTTCCAAAGATGGGTCGATGGAAGAAGCGGCAAAAAATTACTTTGAAACTTTGCGCAAACTCGATGGCAAACAAAAGGGCTTAAAGCTTCGGCAGTTTGACCAAATATATGTGCTGCAGCTCCCCAACGATGGCCTCGGTAGAGCCATCAATGAGCGGTTGAGAAAGGCGCAACACAAATGAAAATCATAGATTTGTACTCACAATTCACTCAAGCCTTCGAAAAGCACAAAGCTTTCACTCCCGAAATGACAGCTGACCCTGAATTTTCAGCGCTTTTCAAGATGGCTCAAGATTGGGAAGTGGGTTTGCTAAATGTAGAGTCTTGGCTCAAGACGCCGGAATATAACCATCACCGTAAAATCGCTGAAAAATTCATCGAGCGGGCACCAGATGTGCTGTCACGAGTGCAGGATTTTTTCGGCGACAAGCTTCACGGGGAAATCAGATTGGCTCCAAGTTTCATGCAATTTGATGGCTTTGCTCGTTATGACAGTGGGAATCACACCGTCTGGTTCGGCATAGATCATCCTGATGCGGATGAAGATTATCTCAAAGTTTTAATGGCTCATGAACTTTCACACGTGCACCGAGATCATCAGCCTAACGTTTGGGGGCACACCGGTGTTCCATTGAAGAATTTCACTCGGGAAATGTATCTCGAGGCCGTGACGGCTGAAGAACATTTGGCGAGTGAGGGACTTGCAACACTTTTCTCACAAGTGGTTTATCCCGAAGTCCCGTTGCATATTCATCATTACTATGAGCCTCATGAGATGGCTTGGTGCTTAGAAAATAAATCCGCCATCGATAAAGCTATGCGCCAGTGTCTTAATACCGATCAAAATGTCTGGAAGTTTTATGGTGATGACGTGATTGCTCCTGGCAGTCCATCGAGGACCCAATATTTTTGGGGTGCCTATCAAATTAGCGAGTGGTTGGAAGCTCAGCAAAAATCGGCTGCTCAGGAATTTTTAAATCGAGGTAAGAATCATGATCAGAAAATCATCTTGGCTCATAAGCTTCCAGCAAGCGACTTCGATTGTTTCAAAGTTCAGTAGGATTCAATAAAGTTTTGACGGAAATTTCGATTGCCTCCGGCACGGGTCAATATTAGGCTTTAACTAAATGAAAAATCTAATTGGCAGTATCAGTCTCGTTGCCGCATTGTTTTTGCCTTTAAATATTGCTCATGCGGAAAATATTATTCGCGGACTTGGGCATACCTTCACTGATGCCTTTGACGCTCCAGGGTTAGCGATTTTAGGAATCGGAACTGTCGCTACTATTTTTGCCACAACTCAAGATCAGGCCATGCACGACAATTGGGTGAACAACCAGCGCATGAGCAAGGATATGTCGGGTTTTGGCAGCAATTTTTGGGGCACTGGAATTCCCGAAGTCCTGATTGCCGGAACTCAGTTGATATGGGATGAGCCAGACGGAATCGCACATTCCGAAAGCTTGGTTATTTCAACTGCCGTTACCTATGCTCTAAAATATTCGACTCAAAGAAGTCGGCCAGATAGCAACACAGCCACTTCTTTCCCATCAGGGCACACTCAAATTTCATTTTGCACGGCCACAAATTTAGCTATTAGCTATGGTTGGGTGGCGGCGATTCCCGCCTACAGTTTGGGAGTTCTCACTGGATTAGCGCGGCTTTCCGATAACGCTCATTGGTTCAGTGATGTGGTTGCAGGTGCTGTCATTGGCATTATGTTTGGTAGATCTTCATTTAAGCACGATATGTATGTCAGCCCCGTTTCCTTTGAAGGCGGCGGTTACGGCTTACAACTCACCTACAATCTCTAAAGGAGTTTTTCATGTCATTGTTTGATAATAGCACTCTCTATATTTCGGCGAGATCTCCCTTTGCACGTCGTGTGCGAGTGATGTTTCAAGAACATGGAATTGCATTCCAAGAAAAAAGCTTCAACGTTTTTGAATTTAATCCTGAATTGAACAAACATAATCCTCTGCGCCGAGTTCCCGTTTTGGTTTTAGCGAACGGCCAAGAGATTGTGGATTCGAATTATATCATTCAAGCTTTTTACGAAGAACAGAGACACAGCGCATGGATGCCGTTTGATCGTGATCAGAAAATCACCGCGATGAATTGGTCCGGAATAGCCGTTGGCGTTTGTGAGCGCACGGTTGAGACTTTTATTGAAACTCAAAGACCTCTGGCGCTGAGAGATTCATCGGTCATTGCAGAAAACAAAGAACTGCTCAAAGATTCTGTCGAACGGTTTGAGAATTACATTGGAGATAAGAAATTTATCGTGGGAAGTTCACCGACTCAAGTCGATATAGATTGGGTCATTGCTCTCAATTACTTACAGTTTAGATTCTCTGATCTCTTTGGAGATAAATACCCAAAAAGTTTTAAATATATTGTGAATCTCTCCGGGCGAGAATCATTCAAGAACACTTTGCCGCCCCCGCAATAAATCCGTGCCCGAAGGAAACTTATGAATGAAAAATCAAAAGTTGGACTGTTCGAGAATCGCTGCCCCAAATGCGGGCAAGCTCCGATTTTAGAATTTTTTTTGAAATCTATAGTCGCCTGTGAAAACTGCGGCTATGTCTTTCAAAAAGATCCGGGAGCTTTTACTGGTCCGCTATACATTAACTTGTCTGTGATGGGTTTATCCACATTTCCCTTTATTCTATTTCTCCTTTTGACTGGGGCATCCGTTGTCGGTGTGGGGGTGTTGGTAATTTTAGAAATGATTTTTATTTCACCTTTTTCTCTGCATTTTGCCAAACTATTCTGCGTGCACATGGAGTATCGAGGTCTGATTGCTCGAAACTAGACAGAAAAAAATAGTAATAACTCTCTCGATTTTCCTCGCTTTGACATTCTTTGGTTTTATAGATGATAAATTTCGTGGCTGGGATGACACCAATCAATATCAATTAGAAGCGAAAGTTTGGGCCCGTGGTTCAAAGCCGCCTGTGCCAGAACTAGCCGCAAACACGGCCGGTCAAAAGACTCAATTTAGCGTGCGGGGGCCGGTTCTGGTTCCCTTTATCTGGTCCTTTTTAATTTCCGACTCTTACTCTAATCAGCAAAATGGGTGGGCTTCTTCTTTAATCAGAATCAAAATTTTCCAAGCCGTGTTGATTTCCACTTCTTTCCTCATGATCATTTATCTGAGTGGATTTAGTTGGAGTGGTCTAGCCTTTGCGATTTTCCTTTTCATGAATGGTTTCTTCCGTGACTTTGTATCTCAACCGATCACGGAACCTTTCAGTTACTTTATTTTGATTTTTTCGTATCTGATTTGTAGCCTAAAGGTTTCTAGCAGATGGAGACTAATTGTTGTTCCTTGTTTAGCTGCTGCGCAGTGTATCACTCGCACTCAAGTTGGTGTTTTGCATTTGAGTTCATTGTGGAAAGAACGTCATTCCAAACTCGCCTGGGCATCAGGTTTAATTTCGATCACTATTGCGATTTGGTTTTTTGGAGATCTCATTCGCGGGTCTAAAGTGCATTTCTATGGCCCGCAAATGTACGGGTCTGTTTTTAAATCTTACTCAGCGATTCTATCGCAAACACTTTTCATTCATCTCTTTAACTACGAAGCTCTTTGGTTCCAATACTTATGGCGGTTTATTGCAGGAACATTTCTCTTGGTTATTTTTTATACTGCCAGAAAAAATAGAGCTCTTTTATTAAGTTTAGTTGTTTATGTTTTGATAGTTTTTTCCGTGCTGCCTCAGGGGCTGCGATATTTTCTTCCGATGTTTTTGCTCGCTCTTTTAGAGTTTAAACCGAAAATACCTAAAATGAAATTTGTGAGAACTTTGGCTGTGATTTTCGCTGTTCATTTATGTTTTCAGCAGATTCAGAATGTTTTTGAATTTCACAGATTTATCACTCCGGAAACTCAATCTCCCGGTCTGGTGGGTGTTAAAAATTGGATTCGGCAAAATAAGGCAAATGTCGGAAACGTGATGATGCTTAAATTTCGATATTGCATTAATTTTTTTGAAATTCAATGTTTCACCGTTCCAGATATCTTAGATCAGAAGCATTTTATCGAAGAAGTTCAGTCTAAAAATATTCGTTTTCTTATTTTGAGCGGTGTCACCTGGCAGATTGAAGAAAAGTCATTGGAGAACGTTGCTCGTGAACTTTTCAAATCTAGACATTTGTCTTTTGAAGGAGCCACTCGAACATTTGATACGGTGAGGGTCATTGACTTAAAAAGTTCTCATGATTGATATGAGAAGCCTTTTAAATTCTTGAGTATAAGAAAGACCGATCTGAAAAGATTTGAGGTAGATTTGGGCCGGAATGAACTTTGCAAATTTGCTCTAGTAGAAGATTTTTAACAGAGAGGTGCAAAATGGATACACGATTTGGTTTGAAACTTATTTGTGGAATTTTTTCCATCGGCATACTTCTGACCGCTCATCCAGGCGTGGCGCAGGAAAAGCGAGAGCATCGAGCTGGCGGCATGGAAGGTCGACGAGCCGAAGCGATCCCAAAGCAAAATCGAAAATCAGAATTTCCTGCTTATCAAAAGCAAGCTCCTCGTCGATCTTCAGAACAGATGAATCACAAAGCGAATGCTCCTAAGAATTTTCAGAGGACCGCTGTTCCTGTTAGGCCCGATTCAATGGGAAATCGCGTGACCCAGGATCATTTAAATCGAGTGACGTTTGCTCATGATCGCGTGGAAAATCATATGCGCCCTGATTCTCATGTGAACTCTGTGGTCAGTGTGGGGCGAGCGCACTATGTGAATTTCTATCGTCCCACTTTTGAGCAGCGAACGGTTGTTTTTAACGGATATGTGAATCACTATAATGGATTCATGATCGGTCATCCTGGATATTGGGGACCCTGGCATAGCCATTCATTTTATGGGGGATTTTATTGGGGATTCCATCCGGTTGTGGACATAGACGCCTATTTTTATAACCCAATGGTTTACTGGTTCTATGCTGCGAAATTAGACGATTCGTACAATCGCAATTGGTACAAAGCCGAATATAACGCTTACCCAGAATTGCAAAGACCGTTTGAATATCATGGCCTTTATTATCCCACTGAGAACTTGCGTCAGCTTTTGCTTGGCGTGAGTGCCATGCCTGTCGAAAAACAGGCTAGGTTTAGAACCGCTATTCAAACTTTCACCAAAAAACTTGCGCAACAAATGGCTAACGGGTTGGGAAGGCACGTGAAGCTTTCTAACGGAGATATTGCAGTCACGCACTACGAAATCATCGGCTATGACGATGCCGCTGTTATGGAGGGTATTGTGAACTTTGAAGGGAAATCTTTTGATTTCAAAGGTTTTGTAGATTTAGAGAAGCCAGAAAAAACTTTGGCATTTGTACCAGCTTCTGAAAATTCAAGCCCGACTGGCAATGAGACGACTCAACTCGATGCAATGAATGATCGTATTGCTGTTATTAAGGGAATGCCTGCGCAAAATGATGTCGCCGCTGAACCAGAGTCGTCACCCGCCGTGACGCCACCGGTTGCTGCTGAAGTTTCAGCTGACCCAGAACAAAGACATTGAGTTTATTTTTCTTTTATCAAGTACTTGATGCCAATCAGTAAGCCAAACTGGTTGGCATCTTCGTTTGAATGAGGGGTGAGGGAGATTGAATATCGTCCGTCGAGCAACAAAGAGTAAGTCCCATTGGTCCATGCTTCCCATTGCACAGATAAATCCGCTGCATATTCTACCAGCACTGATGCTCCGGTGGTTTGATCAGAATATCCGACTGTCGAATAAATTATTCGAGGGTCACCCACTGAAAAAAGTGATGTAAGAAAAACTCCGCCCGATATTTTTTCGCCAAACCAGCGACGATATCCTAATGGCACAATAAGTTTGTCAGTTTTCATAACGACAATACCGCTTTGGAATGTTCTTTGATATGTTTTATCAATGTAGAACATTCCGCCTTCGGCGCCGCCGTCATCGCCCAAATCTCCTTCAGCAATAAGTCCTGCGCCAACAAGTGGGGGAGCGTACTTTAAATCAGGTGCATGTACCGCTTGAGTTTGGTAAAAATAAGGGCCTACTGTCGCAAAAACTTTGCCCTCGTGGGGTCGGTGCGCTTGCGCAGACAGAGTAAAAACGGATATTGATATGAAAGCCCAGAGGCGGAAAGTATTCACGGAATAAAGATAGGCCAATGCTGAATAGAAAGTCTTCTCTTTTATTTTTATCGGTAGTGACTTTTTGCATTTTCGCCGTTGCAGAACGCAAGCCCATTGGCCTAGCCGGCCAACCAGCTCTTTCACATTCTCCGAGTTCCTCTGAATCTCCCGTGACTACGGATCTGCCAGCTGATCTCCCAGATCTTGACGACAAGCCACTCGATAAAAAGTTAATTGAAGAGGATATAAAAGTAAGAAAGAAAATTGATGATATAATCACAGGTGTCGATCTTGCATTAACTGGTGGGAAGCTTTCAGACCGAAAAAATCTTACCCAGATCGTGATCCGAAACCAATTGAATTGGCCCGAAGGTGGACCATTTGTGTACACGCCCCACCTTGATTTACGTTTGGATTTACCAAATTTAGAAAAAAAGTTTTTCTTGAAATTTGCCACTTATAACGAAGATCAGGAAAGTCGTGGTATCAATAGAGATCGTTTAAAAACCTCGCCAATCCAAGATGATGCTGCCGCCACTATTGGCGTACTCCAAAAGTTAGGGGAAGTGCAGGTTGAATTTGAACCTCGAGTCGAATTTCGAAGTGGGATTCAACTTTCTTATTTTATGAAACTCACGAGTTCAAGTTCAAGTGGCCCCTCATCTTTCCATCCAGATGCGCAATTCTTTGCTCGCTCAGACACAGGGATTGGTCAGTTTCTGGCTTTGAATTTTGATGTGAAAATAAGTCGAAGATTTATTTTGTCGGTGATAGATGAAGAACAGTATCAAGATCAAACGAACTTATTTTCAACGAACAATGGTTTGTTGCTTACCTATATTTACAATGATCGTATGTCCCAGCAAACTTCTCTGATATATGAAGCATCCAGTCGGCCAGCTTATCATTTGGATTCGTATACGATTGGCAGTGGGTTTACTCACAAGCTTTACCGAAATGTTTTGCACTACACGATTTTGCCCTACTTGATTTTCCCGCGTAATCTAGATTTCAAGTGGTCGCCGGGCCTAAACTTAGAAGTAGACATTATTTTCTAGGGTTGTTTGAGGTATTTTATTTTGACGTAGTCGCCTCAGTTGATGTCCATTTTTGCGGCACGACTTCAATACCGTCAATATTGTAGTTGATTGCTTTCAAGCGGTTTTTGATTAGATCCAGCTCTTCGCGGTTAACTTGTTTTTTCCGATTCATGATCCATAGGTATTTTTGGTTTGGAACCCCAATAGCAACCCAAGAATAGTCGTCTGCTAGTGCAATAATAAGGTAATCGAATTTGAGGGGCCAAAAAGGTGACACTAACCAATGTGCATTGTTGGTTCCTTCCACAACTTTTCCCGTTTGCGGGATTTTTTTCTCTTTGCCTTCAGGAGAATCTTTTCGATAGGAGAAGTTGATGTCGATCGTATCCGTCGCATGATCGTATCGATAAATTTCCACAGCATTATTGATATTTTTTTCAAACATCGTGAATCTCCCCGCGCTGACGTACCAAGTTCCCATAAAGCGCTCGAGATCAACTTTCTCTACCGTGGGGAAAGAGGCCGACGAGCAAGCCGTAACGGCGGGTAAATAAGTGACTAAGAGAATTTTGCGAAGTATGGATTTCAGCGTGAATGGACTTTTCTTAGGATGGTTCAGATGTTTGGACATTGTTCACCTCGTGAATAACTAAAGAGTGATGGATTTCAGTCTTGACGGAGTTCAGAATGAAGCCGTCGCGAAAAACCTTTTCGACAAGAGCTTTCACGCGATCGGGCTTTTCGACATCAAAGATGTCGATTTTCAAATCACAGGTTTGCATACGCACAGCGCCGGATGAATTGAGGTCAATCTTCAAGTTGCCTGAAACTTCCAGATTAGTGAAATAAATTTTGGAGCCTTTTGCGTAGACTTTGAAGGTTCCAATAAAGCAATTGATCAATGCCTGTAAAAATAAATCCTCTGGAGAAAATCCTCCGCCCTGACCGCCAAATTCTGGGGGTATTGAGACCATTGCAGAATGGGCGCCAGATTGAATGAGCCAAGGCTCGAGGGGATCGCCGGAGGCAGTGGCTGAAGATTGAAAATTAACGGGTAGTTTTAACATTTTTAACCTCGCAGTATGGGCTGTCCTGGCATTCCGCTGAGGCTTTTTTCCGCGGAAGCCATGGCCGAATTTTAGCAAAAATCGAATAGCCCGCCTCAAGGCATCCACGAATCTGGCGTTGCCTAGCGAAACGAGCAAGATATCTGAATTTAGGTAAGGCTTCCCAGATCACCACGAAAGCCTCAACACGTGTCGCGAGCCTTCCATCGCTTCGGCGCACATGCATTTCTTTATGAATTTGGAGTGGGTCTAGACCTTCTTTCAAAGGATCGAATCCGGTAGCGCAAATGTCTACGAAGATTATATTCTCTGCCCCTGTTTGAGATTTATAATGATCGATCTCTCGACTGCAGACCCGGCAAAGGCCGTCATAATAAACTTTTATTTTGTTTATTTCTTTACT
>JAYTHU010000148.1:0-29240 GCA_043732305.1 Oligoflexia bacterium | reverse complement strand
TTGCCCGCGAAAATCATAAACGGCAACATCCAGGCACAAAAAAACCACCTTTAGGTGGTTCGTAATTTTTCGACTTATTCGATCTTCGGATTTGGGTTGACTAATGGTGAGCCGCGATGGACTCGAACCATCGACCCTCTCCTTAAAAGGGAGATGCTCTAACCAACTGAGCTAGCGGCCCCAAATAACAGAAGTTATTGCAGAAACAAAGTTTTAACGGGCAGCGGTCCAAGTGTCAACTCGGAAAAGGCTTTTGACCTCAATTAAGTTTTAAAAAGTTCTTTCACCCAGATTGTCTCTTCACGATCAGGGCCGGTAGAAATGATATCGCACTTCACTCCGACGGTTTTCTCAATGAAATCGATATACTTGAGAGCTTCCTTTGGGAGCTTGGCTTTTTTCCTGACTCCGTCCAAACTCTTCGACCAACCCTTAAATGTTTTATAAACCGGCTTCACACGCTCCAGCTCTGCTGCTGAAGTGGGAAATTCGGTGATTGTCTTGCCATCAAGCTTGTAACTAGTGGCAACTTTGATTTCTTTGAGACCAGTCAAAACGTCAATTTTCATCAAAGACAAAGAAGTCAAACCATTCACGCGAATGGCATATCTCAGTGCTACAAGATCAAGCCAGCCGCAACGGCGTTTACGCCCGGTGGTTGCACCGAACTCATTTCCTTTTTTCTGGATAAGCTCGCCCATGTCATCATGAAGCTCTGTTGGGAAAGGTCCCGTTCCAACGCGTGTGCAATAGGCTTTAGTGATGCCAATGACTTTTTGAATACTCTTGGGGCCCATGCCTGTTCCGGTGCAAGCACTGCCTGCTACCGTCGAACTTGATGTGACATACGGATAGGTTCCATGAAGCAAATCGAGCAAAGTTCCTTGAGCGCCTTCAAACAAAACTTTTTTCTTCGCTTTGATATGTTTGTCGACTAAAAGTCCAGGATCACCAATGCGATGGATTTCCAAAACTTTCCCAAAAGCGGTGAACTTGTCATGCAGATCTTGAATGTTTAGTGGTTTCGCGTGGAAATAATTTTCGATTAAAAAGTTTTTCTCTTCCAGAGCGAGTGTTAATTTTTGCTTGAGCACTCTGCTGTCGAAAAGATCTCGGAACAAAATGGCTTTGCGCGATGCTCGATCCTCATAAGCTGGACCGATTCCTCGCCCAGTGGTCCCAAGTTTTTCAAGACCCATTTTTTCTTCGCGTTTTTGATCAATGATTTTGTGATACGGCATAATCAGAGTTGCGCCATCGGCAATGAGCAACTGCTTAGGGTTTTTCAGAATGCCTTTTTCTTTGAGCGCTATGATTTCATGAATAAGAACTTCGGGATCCAGAACAACACCACTCGCAATGACGCAAGTGCAGCGTTTATGGAGAATGCCTGAGGGAATAAGATGGAGGACGGTTTTTTGCCCGTTGACCACCAAAGTATGGCCCGCATTGTTGCCACCTTGATAACGAACAGTGAGATCAGCCTGGCTGGAAAATACATCCACAACCTTGCCTTTTCCTTCGTCACCCCATTGAGCTCCCACGATTACAATTCCTGGCACTCTGGACCTCCCTTTTACGATTTGATTTCGGAGAAAACTTAACTTTAATTGAAGGCGTTTGCAAGAACACCAGTCTCAAAAAAAGAAATTACCTTGGACGCCGCTTCCACACTCATTTTTAGGGCGGATTCTTGCGTTTGCCCAGCAATATGTGGCGTCAAAATGATTCGCGGGTTTTTCAAAAAGGAATGATCTTGAGGCAGAGGTTCCGTTTCAAAAACATCAAGCGCCGCTGCGATCAAACTGCGCGCTGCCGCAAGCGCCTCAGTCAGAGCGTTTTCATCCACCACGGCTCCGCGTGAGGTGTTGATCAAAAACGATTCCACCTTCATAGCCGCGAAAAAATCACGATCTGCGAGCTGTCGCGTTTCCGGCGTCAGAGGCAGATGCAAGCTCACAAAATCTGATTGTTCAAGCAATACTTTAAGTTCTAAAAGCGGGATACTCATCTGAGTAGCCACACTGGGATTTAAATATGGGTCTCTGGCAACAACCTTCATTCCCAGAGATTGCGCTCTCTTTGCGACTTCGCGACCGATATTTCCCAACCCCACAATACCCAAAGTTTTTCCGTAGATCTCAACACCAAGCTCTCTCTTCGCACTGTTGACCCAGGCGCCCTGCTTGATTTTGTTGTTGGCGTTAACGGTGTCCCGGGCCAAAGCAAAAATAAGTCCTACGGCATGCTCGGCCGTTGAAATCCTATTTCCGACGGGACTGTTCGCAACTCGCACTTTGTGTTTTGTGCATGCTTCAATATCGATGTTATCTACCCCCACGCCCACCCTCATGACGACCTTTAATTGTGGTGCGTGACCCAAAAGCTCTTCATCGATTCGAGTTGAGGTTCTGATCATAACCCCCTGGAATAAGGATATTTTAGCCAGCAGTTGGGCTCGATTTATTTGCGGCTCATAATCAAAAGCCAAGCCGGAAGCTTCCACGGACTTTAATAGTTCGAGCGCCTCTTGATGAAGTTCGCCGGTGATCAAAATTTTAAATTTTATGACGCTCAAACTTTAAATCCCTGCATGTAAAATTTGAGATGCAGCAGTGATTCCACTACCCCACTCGAACTTGTGTCCGAGATCTTTCATCGTCATCTCGAGCGCTGAGATCATAGAAATCACATCGAAGTCTCCGCAGTAACCCATGTGTCCAAGGCGGATGATTTTGCCTTTGACCTTGTCCTGACCGCCGACAATGGTGAACCCGTATTTTGAAAATAAATGCTCGACTACTTTTTCACCATCGATGCCATCGGGGATGCAAACCGCAGTGATACTGTTGCTGGGGCTTTCCGAAAAAAGTTTGAGACCCATGGCTTTGCAACCCTCGCGAGTGGCGTCAGCCAATCTCTTATGACGCTTGAAAAGCTTTTCTAAACCTTCTTCTTCGATCATATCGAGTGCCACACCCAAACCTTGAATAAGCGAAATAGCAGGGGTGAAATGGGTTTGGTTTTTCTCAGCCGCTTTAAGTTCTTCTAGAACATCGAAATAATACCGGGGAAGTTTTGCGACTTTCACGAAGTTCAATGCCTTTGCGCTGAAGCTGAGCATCGAAAGTCCAGGTGGAAGCATGAGCGCTTTTTGCGAGCCAGTCACAACCACGTCAATTCCCCATGCGTCCATCTTCAGATCCGTGATTCCCAGTGCGGTGATGGCGTCGATCATAAGCAAAGTCTGCGGATGCTTTTTAAGCAAATCACTGAGTTCTTTAACGGGATGCTGCGTTCCCGTGGACGTTTCGCAAGCTTGAGTTAAAACGGCTTTAACATCTTTTTCGGTATCTAAAATTCGAGAAACTTCTGCGACTCTGACGGCATGTCCCCAAGTCACATCGAGATCAATGACTTTAAGACCAAATTTTTTTCCTTGTTCAGACCAGCGTTCACCGAATTTTCCTGATTTCACAACGAGAATTTTATCGCCAGGGCTGAAACAATTCACCACGGCTGATTCCATCGCGCCGGATCCGACACAAGCGTGCATGATGACTTCGTTTTGAGTTTGGAAAATGAACTTCAATTGCTTGTGGACTTTAGAAAGAACTGCCTCAAACTGCTTGGTGCGATGATGAATAATGGGTTCAGCCATCTTGAGTAAAACTTTTTCCGGAATCATAGAAGGTCCAGGAGCCATCAGGTGTTGCTTCATCATTATAAAATTCGCCTCATACGGTTAAACTATAATATTTAAAATTCTTCCGGCTTTATAAATTATTTTCTTCGCAGGCCTGCCCTCAAAATACTTTGTCACAGATTCCATTTTCATGGCCGCACTCACGGCGGTTTCTTCCGAAGCATCTGGCGCAATTTCAATAGTTCCGCGCATTTTTCCATTCACCTGAACGCCCATGGTGATGATGTTGTCGATGGTTAAATCTAACTCAAATTCTGGCCAAGGCGCGAGAGCCACAGATCCTTGCCCACCCAATTTTTCCCAAATTTCTTCTGAAATATGAGGAGCAAAAGGAGCAAGAATTTGCGCGAGAGTTCCCAAAACTTCTTTCGGTCTCACGTCTAGTTCATAGAGCTTGTTGACCAAAATCATCATCGCGCTAATCGAAGTATTGAAACTGAGATTTTCAATGTCGTCGGTAACTTTTTTAACAGTCTTGTGCAAAAGTTTTGTGAGAGACGGATCAAGCTGTCTCATGGATTGAGCAATGCATTTTCCTTCATCGTCGCAAACAAGTCGCCACAGACGATCCAAAAATCTCCTCACGCCCTCAATGCCATTGGTCGCCCAAGGTTTATCGCGCTCGAGCGGACCAAGAAAACAAATGTAAGTTCTTAAAGCATCGGCGCCGAATTTTTCGCGAACTTCATCGGGATTGATTGTGTTTCCCCGAGATTTAGACATTTTTTCCCCATCGGGACCAAGAATCATTCCTTGATGTGCTAATTTTTGAAAAGGTTCGTCATGGGTGACCAGACCAGCATCGAATAAAACTTTTTGCCAAAATCTAGCATAAAGCAAATGGCCAACCGTGTGCTCCGGTCCACCAATGTAGAGATCAACGGGCATCCAATATTTTTCGGCGTCTACTGAAAAGGGGGCCTGCTCATTGTGCGGATCCGTGTATCTCAGGAAATACCAACTCGAACCGGCAGAACCGGGCATGGTGTCCGTCTCTCTCGATCCTTCTCGCTGATCTTCTGGTCCAGATTTGGAAGAGTAAGCGACCCAATCTTTGATTCTCGCGAGAGGCGCTTCACCCTTATCCGAAGGTTCGTAATTGGTGGTCTCAGGCAAAATCACCGGGAGCTCATCTAGCGGAACTGTTTGCATTCGGTCCGTATTTCCTGGTCCAGAAAAATGCACAATGGGGAATGGTTCTCCCCAGTAACGCTGCCGACTGAAAAGCCAATCTCTCAATTTATATTGAATAAGTTTTTTCCCGAGCTGCCTTTTTTCAAGATGCTCGATCATTTTGCTGATGGCTTCAGATTTCTTCATGCCATCAAGAAATTCGCTGTTGACCAAAACGCCTTCGCCCTCAAAGGGCAATTCGTTTTTAGCCAAATCAGATTTGTCTGAATTCTCAAGAACACGTTTGATTGGAATTTGAAATTTAGTGGCAAATTCAAAATCTCGAACATCATGAGCAGGGACTGCCATGATGGCGCCAGTTCCATAATCCATGAGGACGTAATCAGAAATCCAAATGGGAATTTTTTCGCCCGTGAGGGGGTGAGGTGCAAAGGCGCCAGTGAATTCACCGGTTTTTTGCAAACTAGCTTTTCGATCAATCTCACTTTTCGCCGAAGTTTTTTGAATGTAAGCATCCACTGCGGTTTTTTGCGAATCACTTGTGATTTTATTCACTAACGGATTTTCGGGCGCAAGAACCATGAACGTCACGCCAAACAGTGTGTCGGGACGAGTGGTAAAAACTTCTATGCAACCGGTGTCAGTGCCTCCGAAGTCTTTTACTCCATCGATTTTAAACTTAATCTCTGCACCTTCGGATTTTCCGATCCAATTGCGCTGACCTTCTTTGGTGCGATGAGGCCAATCCACTTTGTCGAGATCATTCAAAAGTCTTTCGGCATAATCGGTGATCTTAAGCATCCACTGTTTCATGGGCATGCGGACTACCGGATGTCCCCCTCGCTCAGACTTTCCATCGACAACTTCTTCGTTAGCCAAAACCGTGCGCATCGCAGGACACCAGTTCACAGGAACTTCTTTTTGATAAGCGAGTCCCTTTTCAAAAAGCTTGGTGAAAATATATTGGGTCCATTTATAAAATTTAGGATCAGCGGTCGAAAGTTCTCGGGACCAATCGAAACTAAAGCCAATCGACTGCAATTGGCGCCTAAAGTTTTCTATGGCCTGATTTGTGGTGATAGCCGGGTGAATGCCAGTTTGAATGGCGTATTGCTCTGCGGGCAACCCGAATGCGTCATACCCCATCGGATGGAGAACATTAAATCCACGGGCGCGTTTATAGCGCGCCACAATATCCCCGGGTGTGTAGGAGGCCACATGCCCCACATGAAGTCCCGATCCAGAGGGATACGGAAACATGTCGAGAGCGTAGTACTTGGGCTTTTTAGACTGTTGTTCAGCCTCGAAACAATGGTTCGCTTGCCAGTATTTCTGCCACTTCTTTTCGATAGAATTGTGATCAAAGCTCATACTGGGGATAATAGATTAATTCTCACCCATTTTGAAAGCTTGTTTTTAAACGCGTTTCTTATTATTCTGGCTCCATGAATTTGAAATCCTTAAGCTTCTTGGCTTTTTTCCCATGTTTGGCTCTCTGCGGTTGCGCGACCTATCATGCAGGACACTACAAACGAAATATGCCCGGCGGATACGATCGCGTGGCGATCCCTGTTTTCCAAAATCACACTCCTATCACTGGAGTAGAAACTTATTTCACGCAAGCATTGCGCATGGAATTTGAACGCAGTGGTTTAGCTCTTGTGGAATCGAAAGCAGACGCTCAAGTGATTCTTGAAGGGACTATCAATTCGGTTGGATTTGTTGGGGGAACACCAACAAGTTCTAGCGACGTCGGTGGCCTCCAGACACCAAACGCTCCCCCTTACTCGGTATCTGGTAATCCGACTAGCGCTCCTTTTTCCAATCCACTTCCTGCCGGCGTGACTCTCAATAAGATCTACACTTCAAACGTCCTTGTGACATTGATAGCTAGAAAAGTTTCCGACAACAAAGTTTTATGGACGAGCACCTTTTCTTCCTCGAGAAATTACAACGCACCACTTTTGGGAACCCCATCTTTGACCGGCGCCAATGCGCTCTACAATGAAAATTCTCGAACGGACACGGTCCAAAAACAAGCTCAAGACATGATGTCTGAAGCACATGACCGTCTTACGGAGAAGTTTTAATGCAAGTCGAACCCAGAGTCATTCAGACAGAACTTCAAGAACGCAATTTCCGCATGCTCTATTTGCTTCATGGCGAAGAAATATTCATGATCGATGAAATCCTCACTCTCCTCAAAGAAAAAGTCAGTGGTCCCGGTGGCCCGATGGAAGGTTTAAGCGATTTCAATTTGAACACTTTTTATGCTTCTGATTGCGAAGTTGAAACTGTTTTAGACACTGTCCAAACTTTGCCGATGATGTCTTCTCGCCGTCTCGTGATTTTAAAACAAGCAGAATCTTTTTCCGCAAGTGAATTAGAGAAACTCACACCCATTATTGAATCACCCGTCGACACAACTATTTTTGTGATGGTCGCAACCAAGATAGACATGCGTAAAAAGTTTTTTAAATTGTTCGATCAAAACGGCGCAGTTTTGAAATTTGTGAGACCTTTCGACAATCAATTACTGCCGTGGATTCATCACATCGCAAAAAAACACGGAAAAACTTTATCTGCCGATGCGGCTGAATATGTGAAGCAGTGTGTGGGCGCGCATCTCTCAGACATCAACAATGAGTTAGCAAAGGCTGCACAGTATTTAGGCGACTGCAAGCAAGTGATTGAGATCGACGATTTGCGAAATATAATTTCACGCACCCGCGTGGAGAGTGTATTCGAATTTGTAAATTGCCTGGGAACTGGCGATGCCGCAAACTCTCTCACCAATTTAGCTCATTTGCTTGATAGCGGCGAAAATGAAATCGGCGTTTTGACCATGATCATTCGGCACTATCGAATTTTGATGCTTTGTCATGAAGGCTTACGCGAAGGATTGAGTCCCTCTCAAATTTCTAGCCGAGTGGGCGTCCACGGATTTTTCATCAAAGATTATTTAACTCAAGCTCGCGGCATGAATGCCAAAACTTTAAAGAAAATTTATTCACTCTTACTCGACACCGACCGCGCCCTCAAATCAAATCCCCTCTCTTCCCACATCTGGCTCGAAAACTTAGTCCTCCAAGCCTGCAACCCGTAAGCTCGGAGCTTTCAGAGACTATTTTCTGAGCGACTGTTCATCTACCTCGATCAAAATATTCTCGAGGCCTGGGGATTTGCGTTTCTGTCTGACTCAAAAAAATAATAGTCCGCTCTTGGACTAAATTCTGACCAGATAATCAGATCAATCGCTGTTGAAAATCATCCGGCTTAACTCAAATTTTTAGTCGACGTGGATGATGGCGCTTTCCATCATGTCCATGGTGCAACCGAATTTGATGTCGCCCTTGGGAAGTTTACCGAGAGCGATGGTGACGGAACGATTCAGAGGCAAGGCTTTTTTGATATTGAGCGAAGGAACTTGAACGGCTTTGGCGCAAGTGTCGTTGGTTGTACGAGTGACACGTAAAATCACGTCTTCGCCAGCTTGGGTTGAAAGCTGCGCGGGTTGGAAACCTTTTTCGGTGACCACCACGTTCAGAGTAACGGGTTTTGCCAATGCCTCATGTCCGTAAAATAATACCAACAAAGAAATCAGCGCACCGACAGCAGAAACTTTTTCCAAGAATCCCATCGACAGCCTAATAGCAGAAACTTTTTTCATTGTAGAGTCTTTCTAGTTTTCCACGAAATTGTCGCGGCTAAAGTATTTTTAATCAAATCGCCTGGCAAGAAGGGAAAAAGTCCCGCGCCAAGCAGCAAACTTTTCGGAACAAAGAAAGAAAGAGTGATAAGTCCAAAACCAAAAATAAATAAACTTCCTAGGAACGCAGCAGCTAGAGTTTTTTTAAAACTCCCCGTCCATCCGCGATCGGCAAGTCCGCCAACCACATAAGAGGCTGCGACCATTCCCAGCAAGTAACCAAGTGTCGGTCCAACTGACAAACCAGATTGAGCAGCAGCAAAAATGGGTAATCCAATGGCTCCTAAGGCAATGTAAGAAACAATCGTCGCTAGTCCGCGAGCCCTTCCCCAAGAAAGTGCAATTAGCGCCACCCCAAAAGTTTGACCGGTGATAGGAACCGGAGTCCAAGGAAGTGGAATCACCACTTGTGCGAGTGCCGAAATAAGAAACACACCACAAATTACGCTTAAAATGTTGGTGATAATCTTGTGTTCAGATTTTTCGATCAGTAAAGGAACAAGCGCGGCTCTAGTCATTTTTGGAACTCCTTGATTTGTCTATTCATGTCCGCATAATAGTAATCATGAATATCATCACGCATCTAGCAAAAAAGCTCAAAACCCCGCACGATGTGCAACGATTCCTTCGCAAATTCGAATACAATCGAGAAGAAAATGGGGACACCCTGCGCTCGGCACTTTCGGCTCTCAAATCGAAAAAAGCTCATTGCCTGGAAGCAGCATTTTTAGCAGCGGCGATCATGGAAATAAAAGGTTATCCACCGCTTGTTCTGAGTCTTGAGAGCAAGGATGGTTTGGATCATGTGATTTATATTTTTAAATCTCGTGGCAAATGGGGATCGATCGCAAGGTCGCGTGATGACGGACTTCATGGCCGAGCTCCAGTTTTTCGATCTCTACGCGATCTCGCATTTAGCTATTTCGATCCTTATATTGATCGCGATGGCCGCATCACTGGTTACCAAGAAGTAAATTTAAATGAAATGTCAGGAATAAAGCCTGAGGCTTGGTGCACCGGAAAAAAACCTGGGTGGCCGATAGAAAAATATTTGATCGATCTCAAGCACCGGAAACTTAAATCCTCAGACACGCGCTATCGAAAAGTTCTAAAAAATTATCTCGTCGGGAAAAAAGCTAAACGCCAGAAGTCTTGGTGGTAAAACGAAGCGAAGCTCACTTCAATGCTCTTGGATTAAAATATTTCGCCACGCTTGGCAAACTTTCGCCGGCCATGATTTTAGCTAAAAGTTCGGCAGAACCATGCGCCCAAGAAAAACCATGTCCAGTGTAACCTCCGCAAGAAAAAATGCGGTCACTGTTTGTGGGACCAATGAAAGGCAGAGATGTCGCACTCGCGCCCATAATGCCAGCCCAAGAGTATTCCCACTCTACTTTTTCAGAAATGTCATAATGCTCATCCACAAAATCTTTCAAACCTTGAGTGATAACCCTATTTGGTTGAGTCGAATAAGTTCCGGTCTCACCGCTTTCGGAATGGTTTCTCCAACCACCGATCATCAGTCGATTATCTCTAGTGACCAGGGAATACTCATAGCCATGATCGAAGGAATGAGGATGTTTCACTTTGAAATCGTGGTTCAAAACTTTTGATGTGATGATTTGGCCACGAAACGGTTCGATCAAGCGACGTGAACCAAAAAACTCCGAAAACAACGGAGCGTAAGCATTCGCCGCAATCACCACGGCATCCGCGCGAATGGTTTTTCCACCGTCGATTTCAATCTTCACTCCTTGCGCGCCTTCGTCTAGCCCGGTAACTTTTAAATTTGAATAATATTTCCCGCCGGCGTCTAGAAATTCGCGCATTACCGCGTTTCTAAATTTAGTTGGATGAGCCTGTGCCGAACCTTTTTCAAATCTCGCTCCATAACTATTTTTAAAACCAAGCGCAGCCACCTCACGCGAATCTCGATATTCTGATTCAAAACCAGCGTCATTGAGAATCTTCACAGACTCTTGGCATTCCCGATCCTCTGATTCTTCTATCGCAATAACCAAATATCCATCTTGTTTGTAATCAACAGTCATGTCATGGCGCCTGATGGTTTCACGAACCGAGTGACAAACTTCAATAGAATAACCCCAGAGCTCGCGCGCTTTTTCCGCACCGTGAATTTCAGAAAAAGCTTTCATGGATTCAACAGTGCCATAAAGAATGTGGCCGCAATTGCGATAAGTAGCGGATGATTCGGGATCAAAATCAATCACAGTGACGTCATCAAATCCTTTTTTCTGCAGCCAATACCCGCAGCTTGCGCCCGAAAGCCCTGAACCAATCACGACAATGCCTTGACTCTCAGCAATGCCCGAAGTTTCGCCGGTGAGTAATGGAGTTTCTAGCCAATATGGTTTTGAGTTTTTGAGTTCCACAGATCCCCCTGTAAAACCGAAAAATACCATAAAAAACTTGAATTTAAAAGCTTTGATTGGTTCTATAACCGCACATGAAAAATTTAGACGCGCAAAAGAAGAAAATATTCCTGGCCGTGTTTGTTGCGGCTCTTGGCTACTTCGTTGATATATATGATCTTCTGCTTTTCAGTATCGTGCGAATGCCCTCGCTTAGAAGTGTGGGCGTCCCGGAAAATCAGCTCCTGGAAAAAGGAGTTTTTCTCATCAATTCGCAAATGGCCGGATTATTTATTGGCGGACTATTCTGGGGAATTCTCGGAGATAAAAAAGGTCGCCTCTCTGTTTTATTTGGTTCGATATTTATTTATTCCATCGCCAATATTTTAAATGGATTTGCAGGAAGCGTCGAAACTTATGCTGCTCTAAGATTCATTGCGGGGTTTGGTTTAGCCGGAGAACTCGGCGCAGGTATAACTTTAGTCAGTGAACTCATGGATAAAAACACTCGTGGCTACGGGACATGTGTGGTTGCGGCCATCGGACTTTCTGGCGGCGTTTTCGCCGCAGTCATCGGCGATATTTTTGCTTGGCGCACAGCCTTCATTATTGGCGGCGTCATGGGCCTGTGTCTCTTGGTCCTACGAGTAAGCATTTCCGAATCAGGAATGTTCAAACAAATGAAAGATGAAAATGTAGAGAAGGGAAACTTCTTTATGCTTTTCCGAAAGCGCCAAACGGCATGGAGATATTTCTGCGTCGTCGCCATTGGCGTTCCTATTTGGTATGTCATTGGAATTCTGATCACATTTTCACCTGAGTTTGGAAAATCATTTGGGATGAGCATCATTCCGTCTTCTGGAAAAGCGGTGATGTTTTCTTATATCGGAATTGCAATTGGCGATTTCATGACCGGACTGATTAGTCAGTGGCTCAAGAGTCGCAAAAAAGTTTTCGCGCTCTTTATTGGATTGATGGCTTTTTTGATTGTGATTTATTTTAATTTTGCCGGTCGATCACTCACTGTTTACTACACCATTTGCTTTGCGCTCGGATTAGCAGCTGGTTACTGGGCTATTTTTGTGACCGTCGCTGCAGAACAATTCGGAACCAATATCAGATCGACCGTTGCTTCGACGGCTCCAAATTTTGTGCGCGGATGTGTGATTCCACTGACCATGAGTTTTCAGTTTTTACAGGTGCGCTTAGGAATTCAAATGAGCGCAGTCATTGTGGGTTCGGTATCAATCGTCATCGCACTTATTTGTCTGACCGGGCTTCACGAAACTTTCGGCAAAGATCTCTCTTACAACGAAGTTTGAAAACTTAATCGGCCAGTTACCCCCAATATCCGTGGACTAGACCAGGATAAGATATCTTGATCTTGCCATTCTCAATTTCATAATTGTAGGATGGCGAGGCATTTCTTGAGCATGTAGAGTCGAAGATTCCAAGGGTCCATCGGATTTCGTCAAATACCAACAATCGAATATTAGCATTGAAACTTTATCTTTCTCGGCCGAGCAGTCCGATTGCTGATTCAAATTAAAATTCCGGGACGGTGTCAGGCCAAGATTTACTTTGCTTTATAAATATCAAACCTGATCATTTTACCGAGAATCTGCCCTTGGGGACTAGGGGATACCAGTGAGGATTTTAATGGCCGCTTGACCACTATTCTGGCACCCGTGAATTTCATAGCGTGCTCAAAGAGATTCAGAGTGTCTCTTTCGGATTCTTCTTCAGACATTCCTACTAAAAATTTCAAGGCCTGCATTTCTTTTTTTGGCAGAGACGATTTATTTTTTTCAGGAAACATGGGGTCGAGATAAATCACATCAGCTCGATTCG
Source organism: Oligoflexia bacterium (assembly GCA_043732305.1). GTDB lineage: Bacteria > Bdellovibrionota > Bdellovibrionia > JABDDW01 > JABDDW01 > JAYTHU01. The sequence goes on along the minus strand of JAYTHU010000148.1, from coordinate 16,468 downwards.
ATTCAACAGCCGGATCAAGCGATAAAAAATCTTGGTTTTTGATTTCAAAATTCGTGAAAGCACGAATATTTCTAGGATCAGAAGATTTTTTGAGACGAGTGATCCCGTCTTGCAAAACTTTAAACACCATGTCGTTTTTCTCAAGCGCCAAAACTTTAAATCCATGATGCGCAGCCAAGAAAGAATCTTCGCCCAGACCGGCCGTTGCATCAATAAGAATGGGCAAAACACTGTCACCGGAAAAGCCAACTTCTGAATCACGGTCACGGCGTTTTCTTCCTGCACCGAGAGCTTTGAGTAGAATTTCAGGTTGCTTGAAAGATTTTTGAATTCGATAAGCTGAAGTCCCGTTGAGGAAATCTACAAAAACGGGACCAGACTTATTTTGTCCCGTGTCTGCAATCAAACCTTCTGGTGAAACGAGACAAAGTCTCCCATCGATGCGTTCTAAACTAAATTTATCCAAACAGCTGCCTCACAAGTTTCGGACGAACAGGAATTTGCGAAAGTAATTCATCAAGTTGCGCGCGCGCCCGAGGGTTTTCATTTTGCACTCGTTTGGCCAAAATGAATTCATTTTTAAGAGAATGTTCCCAACCTACAAGTTCTGTCACCGTCACTTGATAACCTAGACTTTCCAACACTAAACTACGTATCACGTTAGTGAGATGACTCCCAAATTCACGTTTGTGAATCCCATGTTTCCACAGTTGAGGAATCTCTCCTTTCGCATCCTGCAGAAGTCTCGCGACTTCGGCTTGGCAACACGGCACAAGTGCCATGTAATCTACTTTTTTTTCTAATCCCAAAATGATCGCGTCGTCGGTTGCAATGTCACACGCATGCAATGCTGTGAGCATGTGAACTCGCTCAGGCAGACCGTTAGCTTTTTCAATTGTTTGGGCCAGAAACTTCATGTTTTCAAATTTTAAACGTTTAGCCATGTCTTCAGCACGAGTCACCAAATCAGCACGCGATTCGATCGAATAGATAAAGGGTTTGCGCTGAGACACTTCCATCAATTTAGCGGCGAGAGCGTCATATAAAATAAACCCTAGATAGGATTTTCCTGCACCCACATCCACAAGATTTATTTCAGTGTGCCTTGAGGCCACGTCATCCCAAGCAGGCTTTATCAATTGCACCAGGTGATTCACTTGTTTCAGCTTACGCCGAGCATCCGCATTGAGCTCACCGGCGGATGTCAGTAAATGCAGCTCTTTAAGTAGCTCCACGTTTTGGTCCGAGGGGATTTCTGATTTTACATTTTCGCTCTTAATTTTTTGTCGGGATTTCAATTTGCTTTCTTTTCTTCCAGAAAATTCAACTTCTTTTCTTCCAGATTTTTATTTACGCTGATGCGCTCGTCGAAGACGAAGCATTCGCCCTGCCAAAATGCGCCGTCAGTTTCTTTGAGGTATTGAAGAATTCCACCTTCAAGTTGCCAAACATTTTTGAATCCATGCTCCATCAAATAAGCAGAAGCTTTTTCGCATCGGATCCCGCCAGTACAGAAGGTTATAATTTTTTTGTCTTTATAAGAGGTGAGTTTTTCTAGAGATGCATTTTTAAACTCCATGAAGCTTTTTATCTCAGGATCAATCGCGTCTTGAAAAGTTCCCAACTCCACTTCAAAATGATTTCGAGAGTCTACTAGAACGATATCGTCACCCGCATTTAGCCACTCACGAAGATCCTGGGGCTTCACATAATGGCCGGTTTTCAGATGGGGCTTGATACTATCTTCTTTAAAAGTGAGGATCTCACTCTTAACTTTCACCAGTAATTTTTTGAAAGGCTGAGTTTCAGATTTGTTTAATTTAAGCAGAGCATCTTTAAATCTGGAATCCATTTTAAACTCGGCAATAAGTGTAGCAATTGAAGCTTCGGTACCTGCCAGCATCACATTGATGCCTTCAGTTGCGATCAATACAGTGCCTTTGAGCTCCAATTCTTGGAGCCTGACTTTAAGCTGACTTTGGAGTTTTGCGGGATCATCGATCTCAACAAACTTATAGAAAGATACATGGGTAAAGGACTTCATGAAGGCCCATTATGCCTAAACGCATCATAAACTTCAACCTGTTTGACTTTTAAACCGTTTAACGACTAATTAAGCGATGGAATCAACCTCAAAGCCTCCTAAATTTCAGTTAGAGAAGACCCTTTCTGGCGCAACCACGATCCGCGATCTCTCGATTGGTGAAAAGTTGCATCCCGCGGGGCCTGTTTTTGAATCGGAATCCACCTATGTCAAGCAATCGGGTCTTCGCGAAAGACTGCTGAGATTAAAACCAGTTCCCATGTCACCTTATGTTACTCCACTCGTTGTTTATGATGTGGGACTCGGCGCTGCCGGAAATGCTTCCGCCGCGTTCAGACTTTGGAAAAAACTATCTGAGGAAAATGTGAATGGAGAAACAATCGTTCGACCTCTGCACATCGTCAGTTTCGAAAATGAAATTGAAGTTCTAAAGTTTGCCGTCGAAAATATTTCTGAATTCCCGCATTTACTCCCGGTTCAATCTTTTCTTGAGCAATTTATCTCGGGCGTGGATCATCCAGAAAAAATGCCTGGCGACATGATGGTTATCGAAGTGAGTGGAGGAGATTTCACTTGGACTTTATTTTTCGGCGATTTTCATGAGTTTTTTATTTCACCCGATCAAAAAAAGGATCCCGCAATTGAAGACTCCGCACCGCCGGTTCCGCTTGCTGAAATTATTTTTCATGATCCCTATTCGCCGGTTTCTAATCCAAGAATGTGGGATTTAAAAACTTTCAATATTTTGAGAAATAATTCTGCCATTGATTGCGTGATGACAACATACAGCCAGTCCACCCATGTGCGAGCGGCGATGCTCGTTGCAGGTTTTCACGTGGGCCATGGTGATGAACTGGGAATTAACCGAGAATCTACTTTCGCTTCTCGCGATTTCGATCTAGTCTTGAAGCCATTGGGGCCAGAATTCCTAGAACGCTGGAAACGCTCAACCAAAGGTTTCCCCAGTGACATAAACGAAGTTGAGGCGAGAGAACGCTTCCAAACGAACTTGGAGCTTGCTCTATCAAAATTGGCCTTGCCAAGATGACGCAAACTGATTTATTCGTCTATATACACTGATTAAACAAGCGAGGCAAAAATGGGGCGCAGCTGGATTCAGGGCTACAAAGACACGCAAGCAGCAAAAAAAGGCAATATCTTCACCAAACTTTCGAAGGAAATTTCCGTGGCCGCGCGCATGGGCGGACCAGATATCGACGGAAATGCCCGACTGAGAACAGCAGTTGTCGATGCTCGTCAGGCATCTATGCCTCGAGAAAATATTGAACGCGCAATAAAAAAAGGTTCTGGCACTCTTGAAGGTGTGAACTATGAAGACATCATGTATGAAGGATTTGCTCCGCATGGAGTAGCCGTTTTGGTGGAAGCATTGACGGACAATCGCAATCGCACAGTTTCTGATTTGAAATCGCTCTTTAAAGAGTATGGTGGAAATCTAGGCGAACTCGGATCTGTTGGATGGATGTTTGAAAAAGTGGGTATTGTTGAAGCAACGAAATCTCCTTTGCCGACTGATCTTGAAGGCGAAGCGATCGAAGCTAACGCACAGGCAGTCGAGAAGGTCGACAATGAGACGGCAAGCTTCTCCACCAACCCGGTTGACCTCGATCTTGTAAAGACGGCACTGGCCGCGCGTGGATGGACTGTGATAAAAACTGAATTTGGATTTGAAGCAAAAATACAAAACACCGTTGATGAAGCTCAAAGAAAAGAAGTCATTGAACTCTTGCAAGCTGTCAGTGGCCACGACGATGTTCGTCGCGTGCACACCGCCCTTGCCTAATTGAAGGTAAAACTAAATGTTTAAACGCCGTCCGCTAAATAAACCTGGCACAGGTGAAGCTGCTGCCCCAGGAACACCAACAGAAAATAAAACACCGGCCGTTTCGCAAACCGCACAAAGTTCTCAAAGCACTCAAGGTTCGGGGCAGGGACATAACGAAGGACCACCGCGCGAAGGTGATGGAACAAATCAAAGCCAAGGACAAAATCGTAATCGCAAACGTAGCAGTCGCAATCGCAGAGGCGGACAAGGTCGCAGTCCTCAACAAGGTCAAAATCCAAATCAGCACCCAAACCAAAATCAGAACCAAAATCAGAACCAAAATCAGAACCAAAATCAGAACCAAAATCAGAATCAAAATCAGAACCAAAATTACAGCCAGAATCAAAGCCAAGGTCAGGGTCAGAGTCGAGACGGAAATCGAAACGAACAGGATTTTGAAAATCATGGCAATACCGTTGAAGGCAGTGAATCTCATCGAGACAAACTCGATCAGCCAGCACATTTGACAGTGGGCGTGCCTATTCGCCAACCTCGCGGTCAAAACGCAGGACGGGGCGGCCAACAGCGTGGTGGACAAGGACGTGGAAGAAACAATCGCGGTCCTAACAACAATGCACAAAATGGACGAAACCAGAATGCTGGTGGCCAGGCGAAAAATTCGAACCGAAATTCGAATAACGGCCAAAACAATGGCCGCAATCAGAATCAAGGCGGGCAAGGCGGACATGGCCGTGGACAGAACCAACCACAAGCGCGCCGAGCGCCTGCAGCTCCCGCATTTTTTCAAAGAGATGTGGTTTTAGTTTTGAACAAAGAATTCACCAAACAAGTGGAAGAAGTGCGCGCGAAGTTTGATCCGCTCGCAAAAAAACTGCCGGCCTTTGTGACAATTCTCTACTCTGAAACTTCAAGCAAAATTCAAAATGACATCCTCAAGACAGTCAAGCACGCAGATCTTCCACCACTTCACGAGCTGACATTTAATTCTATTCAAGTGATTGATGAGATGTATTTGTGGTTGATTCCAGATCAAGAATCTGGCGACAAGCTAAATGCGTGGCACCAGGAATTCAGAAAAGTTATTACCGGGGACCACACTCAGGGTGAAAAGTACGAGCCTCATTTGACATTGGGATATCGTCCACGAAAGCTTCCGGAAGAAGAGGCCCTGGCGTTTGCCAAGAACCTCATTCCGACTCCCATCACGATCAAAGTAGACACTCTTTTACTTGAAGAGTTCAGCGAAGATCAGAATTCTCGATCACTGGACCGTTTTCAAATCCTTGCCTGAGTTGTCAACTTTGGTGGCCAATTTAAATTGACCCTTCTGGATCAATACAAAATCGGCAACAATGGCGACGGCTTCTTTAACCGCAGCTTGTTTCAAATACTCGGGATCAGCTCCATCCAAAGAATGGGACTTAGCTTTCTTGTCACGCTCTTTGTTGGTTTCTTGAGTTTTCTTCATCACATCAGAGAGATTCAAAACTCCATTTTTATCTTCAGTTTCTTTGAAGTCGGCGATCATTTTTGCAAAATCTTTGTCGCCAGTTGTTCGAAGTTTAGAAGCTTTTTGAAGTTCAGAAATTTGCAAAGACTGTATAGGTTTGTACATGTCCGTGCCATCTTTACCATTAGCCTCATCAGATAAAAACGAAGTTAAAGATTTTTTGGGAAGAGCATAATCGAGAGCATCTTCGCTAAATTCTTTGCTCACATATTGGCTAGGAATAATAACGTCTGAATCCACCCCACGCTCCTGGGTCGAATTTCCACCGGGAGTAAAAAACATTCCGGTAGTCACTTTCAAAGCGCCCATGTCTTCACGAAGTCTCATGACGGCTTGGACAGTTCCTTTTCCGAAAGTATGATCGGAACCAATGATAACTGCACGTTTGTAATCTCGCAAAGCGCCCGCCACAATTTCTGAGGCACTGGCACTCAAGCGACTGGTGAGAACAACCAAAGGTCCGCTGTAAAGCATTTGTGAATCAAGATCCGCGAGCACTTCGACTCGGCTATCGGAATCTTGGGTCTCAACGACATTTCCTTTTTTGATAAACAGTCCAACAATTTTGACCGCTTCACCAAGAACGCCACCACCATTTTTAGATAAATCTAAAACAAGTCCGTCTACTTTTTTAGCGTTTGCTTCTTTCACTAATTTTTTAACATCTTCAGAGCAAGAACGCTCACCGTTGTCACTGTCTGAATAAAAAGAAGGAAGATCAATGACGCCAATAAGTAATTTCTGTCCGTTCACTTCTTTATTGATGTAGCTGATTTTTGCAGCTTCATCTTTCAAATCAATCTTCGCTCTGGTCAAAGTGATGACCACGCGAGAAGCTTTTTTACCTGAGCGCAGAATAGTCAAACCAACTTTGGTTCCTTTGTCGCCTCGAATAAGTTTCACAACTTCGCGAAGGGGCATATCCACCACGGGTTCCATCTTGCCATTGTTTTTGGTGTCGACAGCGATGATCTTGTCTTTAGGTTCCATCAAACCAGACTTAGCAGCAGCTCCACCGGGAACTAGGTTTTCCACTACCGTGTAACCATCTTGGCTGCTGAGAGTAGCGCCAATGCCCTGAAGTGACAAACGCATTTGAATTTCAAAATCTTCGAAGTAATCTTTAGCCAAAAAATTCGAGTGAGGATCTAAAGAAGAAGCAAAAGCATCTAGGAACAATGAGTAAAGATCGTATTTTTTAAAATCTTTGGCTTGTTTCAAATTCAAATCATAGCGATGGATCAATTGCTTTTTTGCTTCCGGAACTTTCATATCGGAAACCATATAATTTGAAATTTGAAATTGAATATATCGGGATTGCAAATCTTGAAGTTCTTTTTGATTTTTTGCAAAAACACGTTTGTCAGGGTTAATAACAATTGTTGTCTTCTCTTGAAATTTAAAATCAGGTCCAAGAAGTTTTTTTGCATATACCGCGGCTTCATCAACTCTCTTCACATAGAGAGCGTGCGTCTCATCAATGGGACTGCAATTCTTTTTTTCTATCTTTTCAAACATTCCCGAAAGACTAGCCTTGATCTTATCAACATCTGACTGCATGAGATAAATTTTGGAGGGATCGAGCATTTTCAAAAACTGAGTTGTTGTGTGCTCCTCCAAAGTGGGTGTCAGCTTTTTATATAAAACGTGCTGACTTAGAAATGCATTCAGCAGTGGATGAAGTGTTTCGCAGGAGAGATCGGCCTCTTTGGCAGCGGCGAATCCTCCAGAAGAAACAAAAGTAGTAGAAATAAATATAGTTAAGAGAAATGCTGAGACGATGGTGTTTTTGATCACAAGAATTTCCTTTCTTGACGTTGCTATCTCATAGAGTACCGGTAACGCAAGGCACTATTCACCAAAAAAGCTAAGTTGTTTTTCAGCCTTCATTCCCTGCAGAACAGTATGATCGACAAAAATCTCCTGTTTCATTAGCTTTCCACCGTGAGTATCGATCACAAAGAAAGAATTTTTTGGATATTCCTTTTTGAGGTCCCGCATCACATCCATAATGAGACGAAGGTTGATAGGGTCATCGTCTGACATTCCAAAACGATGCCCGTCATTTTGTCCGTATACCCTGAACGCTTCTTTCACCGAGAGTTTAATGGCCTCTTGTTTCAACTTTGACGCATGCATATCTAGCTTGGAATCACCCAACAAAAGTCGAGTTGGCTTGTAACTGACAGGGTAAACACTCAAATAATTTGGCTCATGAGTGATGTAACCTTTTTCTTTTAAAATTTTTATTGCGCGCTTCAGCGTGTCGGGATTATGACCCCGCGCAGTGATGATTGAAACCGGCCTTTGGTTCAGACAAGCATAGCGAAAAAATTCCCAACTAGGCCCTTTCCATTCATCAAAAGGTAGCTGAAAAACCTTTTCCAGATCCTCTTCCAAAGGTTGCGGTAGTTTTTTAAAAAAGGCCTTCGCGGTTTTGCGGAAAGATTTCTGCCAAACCTTATGTTTCTTTTCTCTAAATCTGCGAAAAGTCCCAGTTTGATCGTCAAGCCGAATTTCAAAATCTTCCCATGGACCAGGCAATCCTAACTCCAATTGGACTGTAGAAAATTCCACTGTGCTCATGCACTTCTCTTCACCAGTTGTTTTATTGAAGAGGAATATTTCCGTCGGCAAATGAACAACATTGTCATCGAAATCAAAGAAATAAAAACTTCGCCCACCCGATTCATGATTCCGATCTTTTGTGATCGGCACATGCAGGCCTTTACCAAGAGGCAGATCAAGTTGAGTTTTAGTTTTAAACGGATTGAATTTATTTTTAATTTTCTTTTTCATACTTTTCTTTGTCTTTGAATCATAAATTCCACCGCCGGGTTCGCATTGATGTATAAAAGTTGAATCGTTGGATTTCTCTCTTTAAAAACCCTGAATATTTCATCGATAAATCCTTGCCCGACCTCTTTAACTTTTTGGAAATCGAGGGTAACAGCTTTATACCGGTCCAAACCTGAGAGAATTCTTCGCGCTTGGGATCTGGCCAGTAACTCTCTTTCTGCCGTGAGCTTAATCCTCACAGCAGTTCGATCAAATTCATAGTCATCATTGGCAAATTTAGCAAAAAGTTCTCTTAAAACTTTTCGAGACCTTTTTTTGATTTGAAAAAAGACTTCCGTGCCCTTAGTGCCATTGATCGATTTTACTCTAAAATCATGAGTGAAATTGTCTATAGTGAGCTCGATTTTATGACTTTTGATTTTAAAAACATCAGCAATCCTTGAAGTAAAAAAAATTCCCTGGCCACTATGTCTGTCTGGGAGAGTAGTTTGTTTGCCCTTTAAAACATGCTCCAATGCCTCATGTTCGTCATTTAATTTGAACTTTTTTTGAATATTGGCAAAAATCCCCACACCCAAATCTTTGATTTTAAATGAGAAATTTTCTTCATCAACTTGAACTTCGATCTTAGCGTTCATTGATCCAGAGTGATCAATAGCGTTGTTGAGCATTTCCCCAAAAGCATAGAAAGCAATATTTCCGACATTGTTTGGTAACCTCCTCATTGTGGCCAACCTAAGTTCCACCTCTCCAAACACCTTGTCTTCTGCCAGGCCTTTCAACTTTTTAGTCAAAAGGAGAGGGGTGCTCTTGGGCAAGGTTATTCGGCCATGACTGAGATGATAACGAGAATTTCGAGTCGACCCGTCTTTTGCAAGAATTCCTTCCTTAACTAAGGAGCTCAAATGTTTAGAGACTTTTTGCCTTGAAACACCAAGTTCTTCCACCAAATCAGAGGTTTTGACTTGTTTACGTGTCTTGAGGAATTTGAGAATCTTTGCCCTATTGTCCATGTCTCATTGTAACCTAATTGTAACCCACTGTCACAAATAATTGTAACCAGTTACAATTATTTATTGCCAAAGGTTACAATTGAGTGACAATGAGTCCAATGAGATCAACTTTCCGCTTTTAAAAATCTACGACAGTGATTTCGGGATCAAGATATCGCCCGCTATCACTGATTTAAAGTCAGAGCGAACCGGAACGCTTTAAGGCTGATTGACATTTGATGATGGCCATGTTGACGCGCGCTTCCAATTCCGGTATACACCATGCAGTCATCATTGAAACCAACTACGAATTATATATTCTATTAGGAGCGTTTAAATGTTTAGAAAGAGTGCATTTTTTATTGTTTCGCTCTTAGCTTCAACACTTTGGTATTTTCAAGTTTATGCATCTAATGAAGGGTGCAAGGGAACACTCGAAAATATCAAATTGAATATCGTCTCGCTTCCAGAAGAAAAATTCATGAAGCCTTTCTTAAAAATTGTTGATGACCGTAAAATCTCAGGAGTTGCCGATATAAAAAACCGCAAGACAGTTTTAGTTTTAGAAATGCCTTATTTTACTCTGAATTCTTTCTCTGAAGGCTTGCTAGTTATTGGCAAGTATATCGATGGCAATAAAAACTACAGCTACGCCTATATGGACCACCAAGGCAGCCTCATTTCGGATTTTGAATTTGAAGAGGCGAGTTCTTTTCAAAATGGTTTGGCTGTCGTTCAGAAAAAATCTTTGTGGGGAGCAATCAATCGAAAAGGCCAGTTTGTTATTGAGCCAGTATTCTCATGGGTTGGTTCGGCAGCCGAGGGCGCCGTGGTCGTTCGGCATTCAAGTGGCTATGATTATGTGAATGTAAAGGGTGAGGCTTTAACGAAGAAGAATTTCGTTCGGCTCTCAAAATTATCCGAGGGATTAGGTGTGGCATCGACATCTGGTTCGGCTGCCATGCCTGGAAAATTCGGCTACGTGGATAGATCTGGCAAAACTATCATTTCTTTTGAATTTGATGAGGCCAACACCTTCAGCCAAGGTTTAGCGGCAGTTAAAATCAACGGAAAGTTCGGATACATTGATAAAACGGGTAAGATGATCATTAAGCCTCAATTTAAAGATCCAGGCGAATTTAGTGAAAATGGGTTAGCAGTAGTTCGTAATACATCCGGATTCGGCGGTGTTATTAACCGTCAGGGTGAGCTCATCACAGATTATAAGTTTAAAAATTTATGGGGATTCTATGAAGGCTTTGCTTCGTATTACGATCTTGAAAAGCATAAATATGGATTTATTGATGAAAATGGCTCAATCACAATTGAGCCAAAGTTTTCAAGTATTCAAAGTGGATTTAAAAATGGCTTTGCTTCTGTCGAGGACAATGGTGTTGTGGGGTTTATTGATTATTTAGGTAACTTCATGCTCTCCACAGATTTATCTCAAGCCTTGCACGGAATGGGCATGCTGGATTTGGACCGTCAGGTATTCGTGCCGCCCACATCGAAAATAGGTAATTAATTTTAACCACTTGTTTTCATAAAAAGTGAAGACCATCATCTCGAGCGACAGGTAAACAAACACTGGGAATTTAAGAAATCTGCAAATTGTCGCAGTGGCTTGCTGGCCAGTTCCAAATTTAAAGCAGTGGTTAAAAGTTACTTAAAAGGGGGCGGCTTGGATTAATAGTATTGTGCCTCAACTTTTTTGCATTGACCAGAATGCCAAACTCCTTCCCCTAATCTTTTTGTTCAAAGCTATCGGTGGCAAGGACATCTGTTTTTTTCAATTGTTCCATGAATGTTATCCTCTAATCTCCGCCACAAACAACATGGATGCCCTGTGTTGATCTGGAATGCTAATTGCATCGCTAATTCATAAAATCAAAGACATTTTAAAGTATAAGACAGTTGGTTAAATTGAAGTTTATTGGGTTTATTTTTCTATTATTTTTGTCTCCAAGCCTGTCTTCGGCAAAGACCTATGAGGATATTACAAAGCAGGTCTCCGCTCAGTGGGGGCCCGTAGTTCCCTCTGAGAATATTCCATACATCATAAGTATTCTCTTGCCCCATTTTGACCGCATTTCCAAAGCACAAATAAAGATTATTAATCCCACATTCAAAATAAAAAATGAAATACGTGTTGTTGATAGTGCTGCACTAAATGCTTTTGTTTTTACGCTCAAAAGACAAACTGAAGGAACAAATCTTCTCTTCATAACCACAGGTATGCTGGAGTTCTATCTTCGTAAGGGCCTGAAGCCCGAAGAAGCCATGGAAATTGGTTTTTCGGAACTAGACGGAATCATGGCCCATGAACTTGGTCATCCCATAGATAAATTTGCCGCTGACGGGATAGAAAATCATTATGGATCAACCGCTTCATCTCATACCATTGAATTTCGAGCTGACCTCGAGGGCAGAAGACTTTTGAAGTTGAGTGACCTCCCCCAAGACGCCATTTACAATGCTTTAAAAAGACTGCAGCCGCTGAGAACTAAACCGCGCTTGTCCTTCTTGAGCTCTCATCCGGAAGATGGGTTGAGGCAAAATGTCAGTGAGCTTGCTCTCACGGAGGAGTTTTTCGAGCACGGCGAATCCCCGGTGAGATCAAGTCGCCAAATCAATGCCGAAGCGGTCCTAAAAGAATTGGCCACAATGTCCTATTCGAAAAAAATTGCTATGGCTATTCCCAAAACCTTGAGGGAAGCATTCGCTCAGCTTTTAAAGTTATTGAGTCGAACAGATATTCCCTTGGATGATTTGGGAAAGAGAGTTCAATTCAACGCTCTTTTGCTTTTCATTGATCAAAATTTTGCAAAGCTAGACCCCAATTCTTCCGAGTCTAAAAGTAAAATTGATGAGTTTCGTACAGTCATGCAGCAAGGAGCTTTGGTTTACCCCTATTTTCCGCAGTTGCTTACCAAACCTTCAGAGCTGAAAATGCATTTTACGCAGTCTCTCGCGGATATTTCATGGGTGGAGGAATTTAAAACCCACGGTAGCTATCTTCGTGAGCTTGCGGTTTACAAATATTGGAAGCCCAGGGATTGGTTTAAGGCTCAAGATTACGGACCACCTTATGCCATCATGGTATTAGATAAAACGGTGGACCCACAAACCCTTGTGGATGGCATTTTAAATTTTATGGAAAATAACTGGCCCCAAAGCAAAGTGGAATTTACCAGATACTTAGGACATCAATTAGAAAGCATTGTAGGGAATTTTTCCGCAGAGAATAGGGTGCGGTTTTTTATTTCCATGCATCAAAGGATTGTTCCTTATTTAATAGCCCAAAAAGATTGGTATACTCTCTCCTATTTAAATAAAACAGCTATGCTTTCTTTAATGTACCTTGAAAGTTTTAGGTTTCAACAATCTTCTCTTGTGAGAAATAATCTAGTAAGTAGTTCTCCAAGTGAAGAGGCTCCGTTTGTCGCACTTTTAAAATTAGAAAGTCGCGCTTATCCCCATGGTGAGACCTCAAAAATGCTGCAAGATCTCAAGGGCATTTGTGAGGAGATTTGGCAAAATCGTGGACTCTATGCGTTTTTAGAAGTGTCCACCGGGCTTGCCAGTTGGGCTTTGGTTTCTGACGTATTGGAAATCGATCCTGACCAAATGAAGACAAAGATTCGGCGCTCTCTAGCAGAATTTTTAACTGGAAAACTGGAAACCAAGATGGCCCCCCACGAATTTGCAAAAGACGGGGGCTTTCAGTTTTTGGACTGGACGCAGATAAAACCATTTTGGATGGATCCTAAAACTATTGGATTCCTGAAGAAGGAGATTATTGATAAGGAAAAAGATGAGCAAATAGCAAATAACCTGCGAGACCGACTCATCTCCAGATGGCTGAGAGTTTATATTGATTATTTTAAATCGGCCACCGAAAAAGAAATGAATCTCCGTGTGACAAAGATCCCGGAAAGCAAACTCTCCGCTAAAGATCTAGCAGAAATGCAAAAGGAAATTTTGAAGGAATATGTTGGGGTTGCGATTGGATATTTCCCGTTGGTGAAATTGCCCGAATTTATAGATGCCGCCACCATTTCTGATGGAGCAAAGAAAAAACTATTACAAGATGCTTTATTCAATCGAGATGTAAGTGGGCCGTATCTTGATTCGACTCAGCCAGAAGATGTGAAAAGGTACTTTACCATTGCTAAAAAACGAAAGTTGGTTGAAAGCGTTCTGGAGTTTTCAAATCGCCTCATCACTGCAAATATGCGCATAGTGGATGCCTATGGGGGAAATGTCCTCAATCTGCTCTCTGAGGAACTACTCTTAGAACTTGACGGCATTTTTATTTCAACACGCTCACAATCAAGCCAATTAAAAGTTTTCAATCAATATGTTGAAGCCTTAGCTAAAGAAAATATTCGAGATACCTCCAAAAACAGAAGCACTATAAAGGTGATTGAAAAATTGTTGCAGGTGGGGACGACTCTCAACCTTTCAGTAGACGAGAAATTTGACCTCTATCTTAAATTGGCGTACATTCAAAATTCCCCTTTCACGGATAGGTTTTTTATCGAACAAGTAGAGGGGGGACTAGATCTAAAAAACGCATTAACACTCAAGCAGATCACCGAATGCGTTAAGCGAAAAATATTTTATTCAGAAAAATTACAAACAAAAATGTTAGAGAAAACTCTTTCGTTATCTGACAAACCAACTCCCGAACGACTAAAAGTTGTAAGCGATGCCATTGCGTACGCTCTACCTCAATCTTCCGTAGAAAAAGACGCTCTTCTGGAAAAGGTAGCTTGGATTTTTCAACCCGAAAATAAAGCATTAATTGAACACATTGAGGATCAAAAAGTAAAAAATTGGAGACGAAATCTTAATCCCAAGCTAGTAATCGGAATTTCATTACTGAGCGACATCGGGAACTATGTCTCTTTGAGTGACAAAATGGAACTCATAGAATATTTGCTCCATCCTAAAGATGGATTCATGCCCAGTTGGCTTGAATCAAAAATTGAAAAAATAAATCTTGTCCTTATGAGAGCTCGCACGGATATTTTTAGATATAAATACGAGGCGGATAATCAAACAAGCCTAAGAAAACATGAGCTCCAGAAGTTTGTGCGTTCCTTGACTCTACAAGAAAAAGTCCCCGTTCTTCTATGGATTTTAAGCAATGGAACGCCTTCTCTTTTAGACAATCCGGGCAAAGTTTTGCAAATGAGAGAGCGCTTCTTAAAAATGAAACAGGATTCTATTGAAGATATCGCCTTAATTTCATTTTTGAAGGTGGCGCCGAATTATGCCAAGTCCGCGGCCATGGCTTATTTATTGGCCATGTCTGAAGAAAAAAATGGAGAATCTGCGAGAATAAATTTGAAAGTGTTATGTGAGATTTTTAAAGTTGTAGGAATTAAAATCGGGCAAATCGGCGGGATTCTCAATATTTTTGGCGAGGAGCATGCTGAAGAGGTTAAAGATTTGCAAGATCGAGTCAGTCCCATGACTCTCTTTGATCTGCAAGAACAAGTGGCAAAAACATTGCCTGCCAAAGAAGTAACAGGGCTAAAGCATATTCAAATTTTGGGAAGTGCCAGTATAAAAACGGTGGAGTTGGTGCAACTCAAATCTGGAAAGTATGGAGCACTAATGGTGAAACGGCCCGATGCCAATAACAACACCCGCACCACAATGAAAATGGCCAAGGCTTTTTTAGATGAACTGGCCACCCATGGAAAAGAATTAAATCATCCACTTTTCAAACCACTACTTGAGTCTCTAGACGATCAGCTAAATCAAGAAATGAATTTCCTCAACGAAGTTGAAAATTATAAAATTCTGGCCGAAGTAGCCCGCACTCAAGTTATCCAACCTTCTGGCTGGGAGGTCCGAGTACCGAAAGTTTTGGATGATATCACACCCACCGAAGATATCTTTTTGACGGAAGCTATACACCCATTGGTCGGAGTGGCCGGAAGATCGTGGAAAGAAATTTTAAAAGACCCGTCCATTGATAGAGCAGTTAAGGAGGAGATTGGAGAGGCTATTGCTCGTTTCTCTTTAAGCATCCTCTTTCAACACGGACTCTTTGAGGCGGATAGACATCCGGGGAACTGGCTAGTTGATTTAGTGAAAAAGAAAATCTATCTCATCGATCCGGGACAACTCATAAATTTCAGCGCAGATAAAAGACCTTGGAAATGGGATCCACGTCTTACGATTAGCGGATTTATGAAAAGCTATGCGGATAAAAATGCTGCGGGCTTGATTCACTATGCCTCTTTGATGATAGATCCTAAAAGGTCTCAAAGCTTTGACAAAGACAAGCTTGAGCGAGAGATCGATAAAATTTTAAAGAGCAACACAATTGATGAGCGAGTGAGAATAACGGAAGTCATGAGTAAGATGTATGTTTCAGGTCTTTATCTGGACAGTAAGTTTACATTTGGAGTGATTAAGGGCTTTTTAATCCTTATGAATTCGAGCTATATCAGCATGGATCGTTTTAAAACCATTTTGAGTTCAGAAATAATTATTTTGGGACTGAAAAAGACGCCAGTCGTTGCCCGTGAAACTTATCTCAAGTTGAAAAATGTTTTAAAGAATAAGCCGTTTTGCACCTACCTTTTGCGTGATTTGCTCTGAAACTAAGCTTTTTGAAGCGACAAAATCATCAAAGATATGGAAAGCTTATCAAGGGCCAAAAAATTTTAGGGCTTGTGAAAGTGATCAGCGATGAATCGGACAAACTTAGGTAAGTAAAGCGCCAGAAAAAAACGGCAAATTAAATTTCCCGAGGTTATTTCCACTAATTTAGTTCTTCAAAACGCTTTTAACATCCAATACGTAAATCTTCTCTAAAATCTCATCGTGAATTAATTCACTTCTAAATGAGCTGCAAAAAAGTCCCTATTGAGGCCTAAAAAGGTCAGCCCTTGATATTTGTCCACTATCGTATAGGCTTAGTTCACTCCGGATCATCAAACCCTTACAAAAAAGATGAGTACCAGAGGACTCGGAAACGCGCTGGCCATTATTCAGAAATGCGACATGGCCTCAAGCCGCGCTAAAATCGAGCTGGCGGAAAGCCAAGAATTATTGGGTTTTGTTCATCCTAAATCGTCATTTCGTCAAAAAAAATCGTCCGTTGCGCACAGCTGATGGCTAGACCCTTGCAATGACTATTCATTGAATCTGAAATTAAATAAGAAGGATTTGGAGGCCTCTGTGCTCGGAAAAGTGGTTCCCCGGTAAAAGCCTTGGTATTTGAATGTATGTAGAGACGAGAATTGTCCATCCCCGTCCACTGTGGTTTGATTTTGTTACGACACAGAATCTAC
>JAYTHU010000147.1:0-11633 GCA_043732305.1 Oligoflexia bacterium | reverse complement strand
GAAAAGCGCAGTACGTGAAAGAAATTGAGATGGGACGTGCGGAGAAAATTCTTCAAGCAGAAGGTATTTTCGAAGCGGGAAAAGCCTTGCTCTCCACTGGACAAGCCACCAAAGCGCTAGAAAAATTCCGTCAGGCTGAAGCTCTCAAACCTCCTTCGAGTGATTTGTTAGTCCATTTAGCTTGGGCGTTGCTGACCGGCTCCGAACAACAAGAAGGAACAAATCTCGCTCACGAAGCTGAAGAAATTTTGGGACGCATCCCTCCAGAGGATCGTCACAACGCGAGTTACTATTTTGTAAAAGGCAACTTGCAGCGCACGCAGGGAGATCTTGTTTCAGCTCGTAAAAACGTAGTCCATGCCATATCACTTAAACCAAAATTTATTGAAGCCGAGCGGCTCATGCGCTTTTTAGATATTCAACAGAAGGGCAATAAGCCCAAAGACCTACTTCACGGCGATCTCAAAGATGTCGTGGGCTCTCTCTTTAAGAAAAGCTAAATTATTTCTTTTGATAAAGTTTGACGACGAAAGCTTGTCGCGCTTCATCCAATTTCTGTAGATCAGGATTATCTTTTTCGAATTTACGAATTTCCGTTGTCACTGCATTGACAACATCTTTGGAAAATCCTTTGTCTTCGTAATCCGGAGTCACTGCTAATATTTTTTCGTAACGTTCACTACGCATTGAAACAACGGGTTTCGAAATTTCCGAAGGCCTTTGATTGAGAACGATTTGCCCATCTTCTTTCTGGCCCATAGAATAAGACTTCGCGATGGAAAGGCGTTCGAATTTCTCCAACATATTTTCCAAATCCATTTTGAGCGCACGGCAGAGAACAGGAATAAGACTACGAGGATTCACGGGAGTCTCGACAACAATCTGCCCTTTATAAATCTCCATTAATTTCTCGTCTTTAATTTTGTTCAATGGAAACAAGAAGATGATTTTCGCGGTTGAACCACGTTTTCTTAATTTCTCAGCCACTCGAATACCACGAATGCGCGTGCCTTCGCCCGTCACAAGAACTGCGTCAGGCTTGAAAGTCAGAACTATTTCGGGGATAGAAATGTCATTCCGCACATGGAGTGTGTCGAACCCCATCTTTTTGAGAAAAGTATCGAGGAACAACTGTTCATTGTAGTCTTCGTTCAACAGCAAAATTCGCTTCATTATCCCCTATTATACTGCTAAATTGCTTATCATGAAAGTCAGTGGTTTCACCGTCATCCGAAATGCCAAAATTATGGGCTATCCCGTTGTCGAATCTATTCGATCCCTACTCCCTATAGTCGATGAGTTGATCGTGGGCGTCGGGCAAAGCGATGACCAGACCAAAGAACTGATTTTGCAAATTCCTGATTCAAAGACCAACCCGAAGATAAAAATTTTCAATTCTCACTGGGACACGGCCAAAACTTCTGGTGGTCTCATTTTAAGCGAAAAGACTAACGAGGCTATGCGATATTGCACAGGTGACTGGTGTTTTTATCTTCAGGCCGACGAAGTCATTCACGAGAATGACTATGATCTTTTCAAGCAAGCCATGCGTGACAATCTGGAAGACAAAAAAGTTGAAGGCTTACTCTCCCCTTACCTTCATTTTTATGGGGGCTACAATGTGATTGCCACGGCTCGAAACTGGTATCGCAATGAAGTGAGAATAGTGAGAAACAATCCCACCATTTTTAGCCATGGAGACGCTCAGGGGTTTCGCGTCAAGAATGTCGACGGCACCATGAGAAAGCCGTTTGTCAAAACCGCTGGTGGGCGCGTATTCCACTACGGCTGGGTTAAACCTCCAGATAAGATGGGTGAAAAGAACAAACATATGTTTCGTTGGTGGCACGGAGATAAATATGATGATTCTTTTAGTGATTTTGCATACAAAAGCAATGGATACGGTTTAAAATCATTTCAACAAACGCATCCCGCTTTAATGGAAAAACTCGTGAAATCCCAGAACTGGAACTTTAAACCTTCAGTTATGAGTTTCTCAAGCCTGCTTCGTTGGAGCAGAAAAGACTTTAAAAACTGGTCAAGTGATGTGATCGAAAAAATAACTGGTCATAGACTTGGCGAGTACAAAAACTATCGACTCATGAAATAGGAGAATTTATTTATGATGGATCCTCGGCCTACAATTGATATTCCCGACAGACAATTCAAACTTTCCGCTAAACGTGGGGACGTGCTTATTGGTCGCGGTCATGAGCTCGCTCTCATTGCTGGGCCCTGCGTGGTTGAATCCGAAGCACTCATCATGGAAGTTGCTGAAAAATTAGTTGGCATCTGTGACAGACTCGGAATCGGATTAATTTTCAAAAGCAGTTACGAAAAAGACAATCGCGGATCTGAGAAAAACTGGAGAGGCCCGGGCGCAGAAGAAGGACTCAAAATTTTGCGCAAAGTAAAAGAAAAATTTGGCGTGCCTGTTTTGAGCGATATTCATCGTGAAGAAGATGTCGTGATGGCTGCTGAATATTTAGACATTTTGCAAATCCCCGCTTATCTCTGTCAACAAACGGCGTTGGTATTAGCTTGCGGAGCCACCGGCAAAGCAATCAATGTCAAAAAAGGTCAGTTTCTTGCTCCTGAAAATATGGGCGGAGCGGTTTCCAAATTGAGAAGCCAAGGTTCAAAAAATATTTTGCTTACTGAGCGCGGCGCATGCTTCGGCTACAATCGCCTGGTTTCTGATTTGCGTTGCATACCCATCATGCAGTCTCTTGGAACCCCAGTAGTGTACGATGCCACTCACATCATTCGCATGTACGGCATTCCCTCATCTGACGCTAAAGGCGGCGAACCTCAATTTGTTCCCTACCTTACAAAAGCGGCAGTAGCAGCTGGAGCAGACTGTTTATTTTTAGAAACTCATCCCAATCCTCGCGTGGCTCTCTGTGATGGAGCTTCGATGTTGGAACTTGCTCATCTCGAGCCTTTACTGAAAACATGTCTTGCGATCAGCAAAGCTGTCGGGAGAGATCAATAAAACAGCGATGAAATTTTACCGCGCAAAACTCGCAGGTATTTATATATTGAGTGAACTGTTCCCCAGTTTTGTTCTGGGGAATTTAGTTTTCCTATTCATATTGCTGATGTTTCAAGTTTTGCGCTTGAGTGATTTTGTCATCAACAAGGGTGTGAGTGTCACGCTTTTGCTTCAAATGATGATGTACCTCATGATCAGTTTTTTGCCAGCGTGCATTCCCATTAGTCTTCTTTTCAGTATACTTCTCACACTCGGCCGCATGAGTTCGGATAGCGAAATCATTGCTTTCAAAGCTTCTGGGTTAAATCTTTGGCATATTTTAGCACCAACTATTTTATTTTCTCTGAGTGTTGCAATTTTGTCCGCTTACATTAGTTTTTTTGCGGCCCCATGGGGGAATCGCGCTTTTGAAGTTTTGATTTCTCGTCTTTACAATTCAAAAGCAGCGGCCACTCTTCAAGAAGGAACATTCGCCGACGGTTTTTATGACCTGGTGTTATACGCCGGTAAGATAGACAAAGAGCAAAATCTTCTCCGAAATGTTTTCATTTATGATGAGCGGGACTCCGACAATCCAATGACGATCATTGCCCAAGCGGGAAAAATCATGGAGGCAGACCCTTCGTCACCCGGAAAAGGAATCACGCTCAGACTTTATAACGGAAATATTCACAAAAACGATGCTAAGAGTTATGCAAAAATCGATTTCAAAACTTACGATCACAGCCTCATCAACACAGCTATAGATTCAACTCGGGAAAAAAGCCCGCCGTCCCTCACCTATGACGATATCGTTTCTGGAATTCGAAATAGAACTGGCACTGCTGAAGATCAGAGAGTGCTTCACGTGGAATTTCATAAGCGCTGGGCCATTGCCGCGGCTTGCTTGGTTTTCGGACTCCTTGGAGTTGGAACCGGAACTGTAACCAATCGGCGCACCGTCAGAGCCAGCGGGCTGGTGGTTTCACTGATTATCATGCTTAGTTACTGGATCTTATTTTTGACTGGAGATAGTCTTGCCCACAATGGAGCACTTCCCGCATGGATTGCGATGTGGACGCCAAATGTACTCTTTGCGGGCGCCGGAGTTTGGTCTTTCAGACGAGCATGGTAAAAAAAATTAATATTTCATCGAATAAAAAAGCTGGTAAATGACATCAGGTCTGCCGTCGTCTTTGGTCAACGTCATTGTTTTGAAAAAAAATTTTTCAAATTTTCCGTTTTCAAGTACTTGCTTTTTCTGAACGGCTACATCCGTAAGTTGTAAGTCCTGCTTCTCCAACCAAATTTTCAAGCTTTTTTCGCTTTCAAATGATCCTAAATTAGAGCAGCAAGGTTTTATGACTGCCACCTCGGTAATTTCCGGTGATTTTGATATCTGTGATTCCGCATCTACGGAAAATAGACCTGCATACAATATTGATTGTAATAAAATTAATTTCCGCATTAATCCTCCTGTGTCTTCTGTACATAGCAACGCATGTGCCATCGAAAAGATTGCAAAATGGAGTTTTTAAAACAATATAGAAGATTCGCCGATATAGCGGTGACATTTAATGCGCGAATTATAAATTATTTACTAAGATCTCTTGGGTGATTTTTAACACTTCCTCAAGCTGAGAATCGGTCAACGAATAATAAATCGGCATTCTAATCAAACTCTCCGAGAGATGCGTAGAGTTTGGAAGAACGTGATCAGGTGCAAGCCCTGTTTCTTGAGCGTATGGCGCATCATGCAGCGGGATGTAATGGAATACCGCCCCTACCCCAGAGGCTTTCAACTCTGTCAAAACCTTGTCCCGAATTTCCATAGCCACAGTGAATGCGACAATATGACCATTTGTTTCGACATTGGCTGGTAAAACCTGCCACTGAATTTTATCTGAAAACTTTTGCAGTTCAGATTTATATTTTTTCTCTAATTGTTGACGGCGTGCTGTGATTTCATCAAGTTTCTCCATTTGAGCAAGAGCAACCGCTGCGAGTAGATCAGAAGCGATATAACTTCCGCCTCGTTCAACCCAAGTGTACTTGTCTATCTGACCGCGAAAAAAACGCTGTCGATTAGTTCCTTTTTCGATCACAATTTCGATTTTGTGAGCGAGATCATCCGAATCAGTCATGATGAAACCGCCTTCACCGCAACTTACATTTTTGGTTTCATGTAAACTGAAACAGGTAGCCCAAGGAGTAGATCCAATAGGTTTTCCGTTCCGTTTGGCTCCGAATGATTGCGCCGCATCTTCAATGAAAAAAAAATTTTTCTCCAAGCACAATTTTCGAATATCTTCTACACCGGCAGACGAGCCCGCATAGTGAACACTTAGGACTGCTTTGGTTTTTTCAGTCAGACATTTTTCTACGGTGGCGCGGGAAAGGTTCCAAGTGCTCGCATCGATGTCAGCAAAAACTGGCTTAGCTCCTGTGAGCAAAACTGCATTCGCAGCCGACACAAAACCAAAACTGGGGATAATAACTTCGTCACCGGGTTTCAAATTGGCTACTAAACAAGCCACTTCCATAGCGGAAGTACAACTCGTGACAAAGAAAGCATGCTTGGCACCGCATTTTTCACGCGCGAGTTTTTCGAGAGCCAAGGTCATTGGTCCACGCCCGCACCATCTCCCCGAACGCAAGGATTCAACCAGATATTTTTCCTCGTTGCCTACGGGTGTCATTGTATTGAAAGGAATATTCATTCCTCTAATAAATCATGAGGCTATATCAAATGCAATAGGCCCATTTTGCGTTGCAATAACTCCCCAGACTCATTAACAATCACTCTAAATTCAGTGAAAGTGAGAACAAATGATAACAAGACTTTTTATTCGCCCCTTTCCCGTGTTTTGTTTAATTACTTTGATGGTTGTTACATCGAATGCTTGGGGTCCTACAGGTCACCGCATTGTCGGAGAAATTGCTCAGAAACATCTGACCGCAAAAGCAGCGGAAAAAGTGCGCACTCTTTTGAAAGGCTATGAATTGGCGGATGTCGCCAATTGGGCGGACGAGATGCGCTCAGAGAAAAAATATAAAGAACTGGGTCACTTTCACTACACCGACATTCCGGATGGTCATCAATATAATACTTTTGAACATGACTCGAGGGGGGACGTTGTCAATGCGATTCACGAGCTTTATACATTTTTGAAAACTGGATCAAACGAAGGGCTGCAAAAACTTTCTGGTCTCGAAAAAATAACTCAGAGCGAAGCACTGAAACTTCTCGTTCATTTTGTGGGAGACATCCATCAACCTCTCCACGGGGGAGGACATGCCAACGACGCCGGAGGCACTCATTTTTTCGTTGATTTCATGAGCAAGAAAAATAAAGTCCATCTGCATAGCGTGTGGGACAGTGACATCATCGATCACGAGAAGCTCAGCTTCACAGAATATTCCCGCTACTTGGACCATACATCGGCTGAGAATATTAAAAAGTGGGAGAATATGAATGTCGAAGAATGGGCAAATGAAGACGTTGTGCTACGGGATCAAATATATGAATTCCCGGATAAAGAAAAAGGCGGTATTCCTCTAATCAGTTATATCTATATTTACAAGAATAAACCTGTGATTGAAAAGCGACTTCTCCAAGCGGGCATTAGATTGTCCTACATGCTAAATTCGTTATAAAAAATTTGGGCAAATTGGCAATGGTTTTACTGTCAATTGAATCATGAAACTTTCAAGCCGAAAGTTACAGCACTCATTGCTCTTTTAGAGATATTCTTGCAGGTTTTGAAGTCACTGGCGGAAAAACCGATTACGTTATTCATCCGGAATAAATCTTTCAACTGTAGATCGGACAAAACTTTATGATTGAAATCGTGTATACGACTCTCGAATTGATTCCAAGCTATCATCGCGTTTTGGATTCGGTCGCCCGAGAAAAGATTTATCTCGAAATGTTACAGGCTCCAAATCTTGATCGCGTTCTAAAATCTCAAACAGGACTAATTGCCAAAAATGGCCCCGTATTTTATGCCGTCACGAATGGGCAAGTTGTCGGTTGGTGCGATATTTTCCCTTTTGATCAAAGACCCACCACAGCGCATAGAGGCGGCCTTGGAATGGGGATTTTAAAAGATTACCGCGGCCAGAGTGTTGGATCCCGCCATCTCACATCAGCTCTAGATAAAGCAAAACAGTTTGGTCTCAAAAAAGTAGAGCTCAATGTCTATACCACAAACAATTCAGCCGCTAAGCTTTATAAAAAATTTGGTTTTGTGAAAGAAGGTCTCATCAAAAACTTCCGCATAGTCGACGGCCAGTATTTTGATTGCATAGCGATGGGGAAATTTTTATGAGTTTAGAAAAATCAGGGTTCGATGCAGCATTAAAAAGTTTTGATTCCGAAAAATGGAGGTGACCTAGGCCACTGAATCATTTCAGCGTCTTAGATCACCATTGCCACAAGCTTGCCACTTTCTCAAACCTAACGTCAAGTAACGGCATCCTTGTTTCAACGGATCAAAATAGTTTCTTTTTGTTTAAGTATCGTGTCTGAAGAGCGAAACGACTCTTCCCATCACTTCCCGCTCGGGCAATAGCTTGAGACCTTGGGTTGCGCCCTTGACCTCAATCCCTGCAAGCCTGATGTAGCGCTGCATGGTTTTTAGATCCTTCCAACCGCAAATCTTCATGACCACCGCTGGAGCGATACTGTCGCGAATGAGCTGGGTCGCAAAGCATGCACGCAACGTGTGGAACCTGATCGACGGAAGCCCAGAACCCACGCAAAAATCGCGTAGAATTTGGGCCGCTGAACCGTCCGACCATCCTGATAAATGCGGAAGAACATACTTCTCGTTTGGATGCTTGAGTTTCAATGCCTATCTTAAAAGTACCTCTAATATGTTAAAACTTCATGTTATCCTCCAAAAGACGTTTGGCGATGAAGTATCGAAAGATGAAATTTAACAAAATTTTAAAGGAACTGGATTCAGAGGAAAATGCGCGAGCTTGAATTTTGTTGGCTAAATTTGATGGCAAAGAATTTATCTGCACAAAGTGTAAAAACAAAAGGTACTATCAACACAAAAAATATCCTGAAGTCCGTGACTGCAAAAAATGTCGATTTGAAGTCAGGCTTCGGGCGAATACGATTTTTCAAAATTCAAAAACACCGTTGCTAGTCTGGTTAAAGATTCTGTGTTTCATGACTCAGGGTAAACGAGGAATTTCAGCTCTTGAAATTCAATCAGAATTAGAAATAGCATCCTACGGAACTGCATGGCGAATACTTCATAAAATTAGGGAAGCACTTCGACAGCGCGATGATCTATATAAACTCAGTAACGTTAAAGAGCTAGATGGAGCTGTTTTTGGCAAAAAACATACTGGAAATCAGGCGCAAGTGCTGGTTGCTATCGAATCAAAAGACTGGATTGATAAAAATGGTCAGCGGAAATCTTGAGCTGAATTTGCAAAAGTATTTGTCGCCGGTGAAACTAAAAAAAAAGCTCAGCAATTTGTCGATAAAAAAATTAAAAAGGGATCAATGGTGAATACCGACGGCAGCCCAAGTTTTCGGGATTTGAAAAATATTGATCTTGATTACCAAGTGGTCGATGGCGATCAAGAAGTCATTGATCGTTGGTTGCCGTGAGTTTATAAACTCATTTCAAGTGCAAAAGGCTGGGTAATCGGAACTCATCATGGTGTTGATGCAAGATATTTAGAGCCGTATCTTGCCGAATACACCTTCAGATTTAATCGAAGACATGATCCAGACTCATTATTCTTCAGGGCACTTCGCGCTTGTGTAAATGCCAATCCTAAGACATCAAAGGTACTCTTGAGATAGACATTCATAGATCCATCGTAGACTTTAGCGCTGGTAATTATTGGGCTTCTATCAGTTTTTGGATCAAAAAATTTATTTATCGTCAATCTTAAATTTTGTCAGGTCTTTGGGTAGATCATAATTCCACATATCTGAAAGCGAGATCTGATTGACTCCCTTAATGATACTGTAAAAATCTGGCGATTGGGTCGCTTCGACCGAGTACTTAAATTGCGGATGAGATCCGTAATCTTGCCCGGCGAAGAATAAAGCGCCAGCATGAAGTTTGCATTTGTCCACCTTACAACTTGCAAAAACTTGGTTGTTCCAAGCAATTTCCTCACCAGGAAGTGGCTTGTCCATTTGAACATTCACCCGCATAAACATGTCGTTGATTTTTAATAACCAATTTTGAACAGAACTCCCTGAGGCTAGAGTTAAATCCAAATCGCGGTCTGCAAAACTATAGGCTGAAATAGTTTTTAAATCTTTTGATAGGACGTTCTCGCAGAATTCAAATTGAGGATTCAGGACATCGCAAGAGTAGATGATTTGCTGGCCCCATCGGTCAAATGAATTGCTAACTTGCAGAGTAAAGCTGTGTCGAGAGTTTCTTGAATCCAAAACTATCTGCGGAAATATTAATTTGCTGTCATTTGTGATTTTTAAAACATATTTCTGATGTACGCAGCTTGCGCAAGTTCCATCCGATCCACTGTGAGAATCATAATGCAAAACCAGTTGTGTCTGACTCAGATCTTGGTTGCCATAGTTTTTTACCTGGGCTTCAAAACCTGGAACTAAAGAGGAAGCGTAACCCAGAGAACTCATTAAAAAAGCTGTCACTAAAAATGTGTTTTTCATTTCTGCTCCCTTTTGAAAGTTGCTATCGCATCTTCTATCGCGTCGCTCCAGGCGATATTGCGTTTACACTACCTGCCGCTTTAACTTTGAACGGAATCTTAACTACTAGCGGGTCGGGTCCACCATTAAAATCCCTTAGCGCCAATTCAATCCTACAATCGCCCGGATGCCACTCCTGTCCCTCACAAAGGCCAGACACTTGAAAGGTAACCTTGGGGTTTCGACCCGTCAGGTGCGCCTTCTCGAGAGCTTGGCTGCCAATTTCGATTTTTCCGTTCAAAGGCTTTAAAACCGTTTCACTTCCATTTACGCATTTAGAAGGTCTGACCCCGTCCGTAAGGCAGGCATATTCGTAGCCATGGTACACGACCACAGTTTCGTCTTTGATCGGTAAACCTGTGTTCAGATCAACGAGTAAAACGGTTTTTTTTTTAAATTCATAGCGGCTACTGAAAGCATGGGCCATACCAGAAAAAATAAGCAATGTTAAAATTAATACAGACTTTATATCTACCTCACGGTCCTAACAGGTACATTTTCTGTTTCGCCTTTTAGAATTAGCCCATTACAGTCTGAAGTGAATGTTTCACCTTTGGCCATATCAACAGGTGGACGATTAAAGGATTTAAAAGTCGACGGGGATGTTGCAGCCCCTACGATTTTCATTTCACCTATATTGCGCCCATTACTTTCTATTGCAATAACACTGGTTTCAGATTCAGTATTTGCAATTCTTAAGATCGGAATCGAAGAATCCAATCGATAGCCTGATGATTCATAGGGCTTCATTGCAGACTTAAAATTGACAGCCTCGCCTTGAAGTTCAATCACTCCAATCACTTTCCCATCGGAATTTTTTATTTCCTGACGGCTTTCAAGTTTTTTACATCGACTTGGAAATAGGGTGTCTAGCTCGAAGCACCAACTCTTTTTATCTTTAGAGTTTCGCCAAAGGGCAAACCCTTTTTTAGAGTTTTCATCAGTCTCAATGGTCATGCCACCAGCATAGGCGGTAACTTTTCTTTTCGGCAGAACCATTGGTAGCAACGCGGTCAAATCTTTACCTGCCTCGCTATGACATTGAAAACCAGGCTCTTTTTCTGTTGGCAAAATACACTGTGCAAAAGACTTTGAATAGCGTGGCTGAAATTTACAATCGCCATCTTGCGAGGTCGGCTCGTTAATAGAGCCCGGCAGACCATTTGGTTCAATGGACCAATTAAAAGACGTAATAATTTTTTTTGATTTTTCACCTGCCGTAATATTCAAAACACATTTATCCAGAGATTTTTTCAATTCAATTTTAGCAGTCCCGCCAGTATTATCTCCTGTAAATCCGAAGCTTGCGTTGTAGCTAAAAACTCCTGGGTTTTCTTCGCGGAATTCGGCTCCGCCCTCAGTCATGGTACATCGAAGTACTGTTCGAGGATAAGTTTGTGAAACTTGTGCGAAGACAGGCACAGACGCAGCTAGTAGCAATGTACTTAATGCTTTAAACATAAAATTACTTTAGAGAGGAATTATTGCTACGTAAACAACATAAATAGGCGATATTAGCTCCAAAGAGATCTTGCCCAGGGAGAATCCCTGTTGGTATAAATCAGAACAAGTCGAGGAAATCCCTGTCGCGTGGGGCTTTGAAAAGTGAATAAAATCATCCAATGCGATACCTTTTGGCCAAAAACCCCAAGTACATAACAAAGGTTTTGCAGATCACTCTAAGAGTGATCGACGGATTTTACAAAAAACAAGGGGTGCATTTTCATGTGCTAGTGCCAGACGGAGTTTTTCACAAAACCCAAGATTTAAGCGAGTTGTTCATGAGAACCAAGGGCCCCTCTGATCAAGACTTTAAGGACCTTGTTCAGGTTTTAGCAAAGAGAATATTTGCCTACTTCAAGCGCCAGGGATTGACCGATGGAATGAGTGATCATCTCAATGAAGATCACTGGGTCCAAGAGCAGGTCAAAAAGTTCGGCGCCTGGG
>JAYTHU010000146.1:0-11678 GCA_043732305.1 Oligoflexia bacterium | reverse complement strand
TTTAGTCTTGCAACCAAATCAAAACATAAAGGCCTCGGATGGACAATTTTGAATTTCTTATATCTGACCCCCCAGTTAATTACGGAGAACCACGAGGTAAAATCAATCTTTTGCAATTCAAGTTTCTAATCACTCTTTAAGTCATATTCTTTTGAGGGAATGCGATCTTTTACGGGATTATATTTTTAGGCGGCAAACTTTTTTCTATTGATGTACCGGTCAGATTCTAGTTATATTGCTGAGTTCAAACCTATGTCTTTTGGCCTTTTGGCGGAACTGGTAGACGCAGTAGACTCAAAATCTACCGAGCGCAAGCTCGTCCGAGTTCGATTCTCGGAGAGGCCACCACAGTAATTAGCTATGTCTTTGTTGCTAATCACTGGCCATAATTCTAACTATCTTTGGTTCTTCTCACTTCGATATCCACTGCCATTGATATAAGCAAACCAACATACGATTTGAAAATGAAAAGCCTCTCGAGTGCCCGACTATAGTTTAGAAGAAGCCCTGAAACCCACATACCGCTTTGGTTTGATGCCCCCACCGTTTAAAATTGAATCAAAAACTATTGGGGGACGTATGAAAGCAATTTTAATTTCTGCAGCTATAAGTATTACGATTTTGGCACCAAGTTTGGCAATGGCCAGCATCGGAGATCAGGTGACTTACGAAGGCATTCAAAATGGCGAAGCTTATGTGATGAACAGCACAGTCACTGCAAAAGGTCCGATTGATCAAGTCAGTGGACAACAACAATGGATCGTCCACACCATTTTAAACTTCCAAGGAAAAGTGAAAGTGTATGACGAAACCTCAACCGTCATCTCGCGCGAATTCTCCAAAGGTCTTCTCGACGATTGCACACAAATCGGAACCAACGACACGATCACCGTTAAAGCAGGAACATTCAAAACGTGCAAACTCTCTCAGCCCAACTCACCTACTGCTTGGATTGGCGATGTTCCATTTGGATTAGTGAAAGAAATAAACATTGAGCAAGGAATCAGCACCACCGGCGAAGTCAGCGCTTACAAATGGGGAACACCGTAACTCAAGAGCGACGAGCTGATGACCGATTAATTTTTTAAGAAATTTTAATCCGCAGATTCTTCGAACTCAACGTAGTTCACAAGAGGCGGCGAATAGATATGAATACTGACCAGATTTTGCTCTGTGGGATTTTCAATACGGTGAATATCACCAGGACCAGAACACATGATCGCCCCCACTTCACATGTCACGCTAGCTCGTTTCGGGCTAGCGCATTTTTTGGATGGATCCTTGCACTCGTAGAATGATTCGCGACAAGTCCCTTGCATCACCACGGCACCACAATTTGAACCAGTGTGATCGTGGATTGATGAACGTTGACCAGGTTTCCAACAAATACAAAGAATTTCAAAATTTTCGTTTTTATAAATCAGATTGCGAGCGTATTTTGCTTCGGTGAAACTCACCCAAGGTTGCACGTCTTCAAATGTCAAACCGCCACCTAAGATTTTTTCAAGCTCAACAAGATCATAACTATGACCGTCGGCTTTCATCTTTTCGATATTAATTTTTTTCAAAAAAGTGGGATTCATAATTTTACCTTATGGAGCCCCATGAGAGTTGTCAAACTTTTTGGAGCGCCTGCTGCCACTGGCCAATCTGAGCTTTGACGGCCTCAGAGACGTTGCTGAATGCCACGCCGTAACGTTTCTGACTCTCACTCCACACAATATTTCCCTGCACTTCAATCTTCTCTCGACCGTCGGGACTTGAGATAACCATGTTGATGATGGAACCATTCTTGAGAAGCGCACTCGTGTTGATTTCAGAACCACCCATAGAGATGGTTTTGATTGCGCCTTCGAGTTCTTGATCACCAATTTTGAGAATCATTTTGCTATTCATAGAATAGCGATCGAATTTACGTCGAGCAGCACCTTCAGGAGCTTTTTCTCGCATCGCCATCACAAAGAAAACCGGCAGTAAAATAAGTCCAAGAGAAACGATTATGCCACGAAGCTTCGCTTGATCTTCAACAATACGTCCTACACTTCCACAACCAGATCCCTGATTTGCAAAAGCACTCGCAAGTTCACGGTCATTATTGCTGATTGTCACTGTGTATGAAGGCTGAGTGCTACTCACCGTTGCAGACATAGAAAGATTCACGGCGTTTAAAACGTTCAATCGACCACCACTTGAGGTGACAGATGTGAGAGCCGAAGATTTATTTACTCCCAGAGCAACGAGCTGACTGATTTGATAAGAGTTCATTTGTGGGGTTTGATACTTCATAAGCGCCGCCGCCCCTGAAACAAACGGTGTGGCCATGCTGGTTCCAGATAAATAAGCATAAGCATTTCCAAGCCAGGTGCTCAAAATACTTACCCCTGGTGCGGAGAGAGCAACGGAACCGTGCCCAAAATTACTGAAGTAGGCGAGATTGTCGTTGGTGTCACTTGCAGCAACGGCAATGACATTAGGAACAGTGTAACTCGAAGGATAATTTGGCGAAGAGTCATTGTTGATAGAAGCGTTCCCTGCAGCTGCCACAAAGAGTGCATCTTTTGTATAAGCGTAAGCAATCGCCTCAACCAGAGCCGTGCTGTAAGCACCACCACCCCAAGAATTATTGATAATATGCGCCCCGTTATTGGCAGCGTAGTAAATTGCGTTGATCGCATCGGAAGTAGCGCCAGCACCATTTGAATCCAAAAATTTTAGAGGCATGATTTGAATGGTGGTTGGCGCATTTGGCGCGGCAAAAATATTATTCCCAGTACCTACGACTATTCCCGAGACGTGCGTGCCGTGACCATTATCATCTTGGGGCGCGTTGTTGTGAGACACAAAATTCCAACCATGAACATCATCGACATAACCGTTGCGATCATCATCCACCCCATTATTTGCGACTTCACCAGTGTTAGTCCAAATGGACCGACTGAGAGCCGTGTGATTAAAATCTATACCCGTATCTATCACGGCCACGGTCACCGAAGGCGATGTCGTGGAGAGAACAGTCCAACTTGTTTGCGCTTGAATCGGAACCGACGTGATTCCATAACTTTGACCAATAAAGCTCAACACTTGATTTAGAGTGTAGGTTTCGCTCACTTCCGTGCTGAAAGCTTGATTTGGCTCGGGAGTGGTGAGTTTTTCAACGATGTAGTCAGGTTCGATATATGAGATTTCTGGGTTGTCCGATTTGAGACTCGACATTAAATCGTCGGCGTCTTTTACCACTGCTAAATCTTGAGGATCCATCTTCATGTGATGAAGGTTGATTCCGCTAAAACTTTTCACTAATTTCAGATGATGTTTCTGGCCAACGTTGCTCATGAAATTTTGAGTTGAAGCATTAGAAATGCGAACTTTGCTATCGAGAGGATTTCGAAGCTTAACAAGAAACTCACCGGAGCGAATTTTTTTCCCATGGTAAAGCTGGATGCTATCGTCAGCTTGGGAGACGCTCATGCAAAGAAGGAATATAAATCCCCCAACGATAAGTCCATAGAGGTCACGAATGAACGTACCATATCCCCTAAGTTTCACTTGTTTTACCCCTTCCCCATTACCTTCTAATTAGCAATGTCTCTGCCAATCGGATCGCCCGAACAAAACCTAGAGAGTTTAAGTAGTTGGATGAGAAAGGTTTAATAAGGGTGTGGCGAAAGTTGTGCAAACGTTAGACGAAATAATTAAATTTGAATGCAATCTAAGTGAAATCAACATGTTGAAAACCTTGTTGAAGCGTCTGACATGTCAGCTGAATGGGCAACCTAAGGGTTCGAAATCACTATTGATTTCGAACCACCCTCTATTGATCAAGTGCAAATAAACCTAAAGTTTACATGTCTCCGGGAGCTGAGTTGTCACCGCCACCCGTGTCGCCACTGAAGAGCTGTTTGTTGATGGTGATTTTAGCATTTTCTGAAAGCTTAGAAGCCCATTGTGAGAAAACGTCTCTACCCAAACTGTTGATGGGTGCTTGCTCAGGATTAGCTTTAGCTAATGTGGGCTTTTTATCTTCGACAAATCTTTTGAATTTCACAATGAACTGTGAATTTCCAATTTTATAAACCTTGCCCGTTGAGGGATGCTTTTCATCCAAGCTCATAAGGTCTCTCGAAAGAGAATCATCACTACCGATTTGCGGAATATATTCATCAGAGATGGAAAAAGCTCCAGTGCTTTGCCATTTTAAATCTTTATCCCAAGCCTTGAGTGTGTCGGCAGCCTGCCCAGCATTTTTTTGAGAAGCATCGTCGAGAATTTTTTCGACTTTCGATTGAGCAACCAAACGCTTAGCAATCGTTTGCGTGGCAGCATCTAAAGTGATCTCTTTACCTGATTTTTTTTCTTCCAATTTGATGATGTGATACCCAAAAGCCGTTTGCACAGGTGCAGAAACTTCTCCTGGCTTCATAGAAAACACAGCTTTATCAAATTCGGGAACCATTCGTCCCTTCTCGAACCAACCTAATGATCCGCCCTGAGCTTTTGACCCGGGATCATCACTGTATTTTTTTGCGAGTTCCGCAAAAGACTTCGCTTTGAGTTGGTTTTGGATATCTTTGACTTTATCCAGGGCGGACTTTTCTTCTTTAGCATCACCCTTTTTGGCTTTTACCAAAATGTGGCTAGCTCTAGCTTGTTCGCCTTGCTTGAATTCAGCCTGCTGTAAATCGTAATACTCTTTAATTTTCGCAGCCGATGTTTTTTCTTTCAGGTAAGCATCTACATCGCTCTGAGAAACATCAACATGTTTCGCAATGTCGCCAGTATTGATTTTGAGGAATTCCAATTCCATTTTCTTGGATTGCATTTGTGATTGCTTTTGCAAAGCCAGTGAGCTTTCCACGACATTTTTTTCAAACAAGCTGCGTGTTTTATCGAGCAAGAGTTCTTTTCGAAGGCCCGACTCAAATTGATTAGGGGACAGATTGTTGCTTTTTAGAATAAGATCATAAAGTTCTTTTGAAAATTTGCCGTCTTTTTTGAGATAAGGCATTTGAGTCACGGTCTCAGCAACTTCTCGATCCGTCACTTCAAGCCCCATTTTTGCGCCTTCTTGCATCAGAAGTTCAGAATTCACCAGCTGCTGAATCGCAGCTTCTCGGATGTGGTAGCGTTTCATCGCTTCTTCATCCATGCTTTCTTTCGAAAACTGACTGTACATGTCGACCATGCGCTGCAGTGCGCGACGGTACTCAGCAACAGAGATCGCTTCCCCGTTAACGGTAGCAGCAGAGCTGCCCGCGGGGTTTCCCATTCGCTCAAATCCCCATATCACGAATACGGCAATGATCGGCCAGAACACGAGATGAACGCCAATTTTTTTTCCACGTTTACGCCAGAATGATAGCTTTGCCACAGACACCCTCCAAGTTGTATTTAGAAAGGTCACTTCAACACAAAAGTTTTTTCAAGGCAAATAAATTTCAATTTCAAAAAATGTGTGCCACACTTTTACGTATGTTTGGCCTCTTTGAACTCGACATTAAAAAATTGCTCGTGGTTGCGCTCATTTTAGCGTTACCCCTTATTTCCCTTAATCTTGAGAGACGTGAGGGAGACCAAACCCATTGGTATGACCTACCTGTGATGTGGGTGGTGAATCCTTCACAGGAATTTTTCACGCATTTCTCACTCGGAGTTTCCGATACAACGTCTTATTATTTAAATTTGCTTCACATCAAAACCGAAAATCGCGAACTCAAAAAACAAATGAACGATCTCAAGCAAGAGCTCAAACAAAAAGATGAGCTTTACCTAGAGAATGATCGTCTTAAAAAGTTACTCGAGTTCAAACAAATTTCTCCATCTCAATTGTTAGGCGCACAAGTCACCGCGATGGGATTATGGGGCGAATATTCATCTCTCACGATCAACAAAGGTTCTGCAGACGGTGTGAAGAAAAAAATGGCAGTCATCACTCATGAAGGCGCCGTGGGTTACGTGTTAGACACTTTTCCGCATTACTCGATTATTTTGGCGCTCACAGATCGCAATGCCGTGATAGATGCACTCGTACAAAAAAACCGTGCTCGTGGTGTGGTTGAAGGATTAGGCAGAGATCTTTGCAAAATTAAATATCTGCAGCGCACTGATGATGTTCAAATCGGCGATCTGGTTATTTCCAGTGGTTTTGACGAGATTTTTCCCAAAGGCTTTCCGATTGGCACCGTCACAAAAGTAAATAAGAAAGCTTTTGGAGTTTCACAATTGGTAGAGATCAGACCTATCGTTGATATCACGCGTATTGAAGAAGTGATGGTTGTTTTCAAGTCAGAGACCAAGAAGATCGCGAATGAATAAGCCCTCACAAATTTCACTCAATTTCTTTGTATTTTTTCTTTTGCTATTATTGAGTGCGGTTCTGCAATCGAGTCTCTTTCACTGGATTTGGGCTGGGCACGCTACTTTACAGCTAGCTATTTGCGTGATCACTTATGTTTGTCTTTACCGAAAACCGCTTGAAGCCTTCATTTTCACTTTGCTTGCAAGTTACTGCCTGGGCCTTTGCTCCTCTATGCTGCAAAGCGTGGCCGTTTTCGGCGGAGTCTGTCTTTTTATTTTCAACCAAGGTGTAAGAAGTCAGATTTACAACTCTGGACCGGTTCATTTCAGCTGGACTGCTCTAAGCAATATTTTGGTTTTTCACGTTTCTACTTGGCTGGTTTCCTCGATTTTCGAGAGTTCGGCTCCCCTGCTACGTCCTCTTGATTGGTGCTTAGAAATTTTATTCACAGCGCTTGTTGTCCGATCACTTTATGGTTTCTTTATCAAAGTAGACCAGAAAACCAAACGCTTAGAAGTTGGCGAGCTTGAAAAATGAGTCCTTTTGAATTAGTCGAAAGCAGTGAAGATGTAAAAGAGTATCAGGATCGATACATTTACATTTACGGCGCGATCGTCCTGACTTTTTTAATTTTAGTTTTGCGCCTTTGGTTTTTACAAATTCTCAAAGGCAATGAATTTCAAAAATTCAGTGAACAGAATCAGATCAAGGAAGATAAAAATCCCGCACCGCGCGGAATGCTTTTTGATCGAAATGGAGACATCCTCGTTGATTCTCTCCCTTCGTTTAATGCCACGATCACGCCGCAATATATTCTTACTATGGATCGCACGGCCCAGGATTTAGCTAACACTCTTAAAATAAAAAAAGATGATCTCATTGATCGAATTAAAAGTAGCCGTCGTCAAAACGGTGTTTTTAAACCAGTTCATATTAAAGACAATTTGACTCGCGATGAAGTGGCCGCCGTTGAACGCATGGTCATTGACAATCCTGGTCTCAAAGTAGACATGGGAATAAAGCGCAATTATCTGTTGAACGAGAATGGCGCGCAGCTCTTTGGCTACACCGCGGAAATTTCTAAAGACGAACTTCCCATAGTAAATTTGAATCGAACGGCTGAGACACGAATGCGCGCCGGCGACATTGTTGGCAAAGCTGGTTTAGAGAAAAAATGGGATCCAGAATTACGTGGACAAGACGGCGCAAGGTTTGTCGAGGTCGACGCTCGAGGACGTGAAATTGCATCGGGGAGAGATTTAATTTTAGGTGGATATCCCGAAGGGACAGATTACGTTCCTGGTCACAATGTCACTTTGACAATCGACAAAGATATTCAGATTGCAGCCTACGAGTCTTTTCAACGGAACAAGAGAATCGGCAGCATCGTAGCGCTAGATCCTCACTCGGGTGAAATTTTAGCTCTTGTGAATGCGCCTTCCTACAATCCCAATAGTTTTGCCACGGGAATCCCCACGGATGTTTGGGCGCAACTGGTCAATGATCCATTCAAACCTTTACGAAACAAAGCGGTACAAGATCATTTTCCACCAGCTAGTACATTCAAGGCCATTGTTGCCATTGCAGCTCTACAAGAGAAAGCAATCACCGTTAACAGTACTTTTACCTGCCCCGGCTACTTGATGTTTGGAAAACGAAAATACAACTGTTGGCAAAAACATGGTCACGGTGCGATCAATGTCATGACAGCACTTGAAAAATCTTGTGACGTATTTTTCTACCATCTAGGAATAAATCTTGGGATGGACGTCATTGCTAAATATGCAAAAAAACTTGGGCTCGGATCACGCACTGGAATTCTCATGGACAATGAGCGCTCAGGACTTATTCCGGATTCAGAATGGAAAAAGAAAACACTCGGCGAAGAATGGCAACCTGGAGAAAATCTTTCCAATGCGATTGGACAGGGATTTAATCTCGTCACCCCACTTCAAATGGCCGTCACTTACGGAGCCATCGGCACCGAAGGCTTAGTCTACCGTCCATTTTTAATCAAAAAAATTGAAAGTCTCGATGGAAAAATCAAACAGAGTTTTAATCCTCAACTGATTCGCGATGCTCAGAAAAAAGATAAAGAAGAAGATGTCGTCATTGATCCGGCGACCTTCAAAATAGTAAAAGAAGGTCTCACACGCGTTTTCGCCGGCGAACATGGAACGGGCCATTCGTTCAGAATACCCGGCCTGGAAATAGCCGGCAAAACCGGAACAGCACAATTGTTTCAGTTGTCCGCAGAAAATATTTTTGCAAAATGCGAAAACAAACCACTCAAGCAAAGACACAATGGCTGGATGGTGGCTTTTGCGCCAGCGGATGATCCAAAGATCGCTCTCGCAGTTCATGCTGAGCATGCGTGTCACGGAACGGCTGCCGGCCCAACTATAAAAGATGTGCTCGTTTCGTATTTCAAAAAATATCACCCTGAGCTGATCAAAGACGTGGACGTCAAAGTCAAAACTATCGCAATCCCCTCCGAGGTGGACGAATAATGGCACTGCAAGTACAAGAACGGACCACGATTAGAAAAATCGATTTCAATTTGGCACTGGTGATCTTCACCTTAAATGTGATCGGCCTTATCAATTTATATTCCGCAACTCACGGGCCCAATTCCAAAGGTGTCGCCAGCCTTTTCGTTTCGCAGGTGATTTATCTCATCATGGGTTGGATTATTTTTGCGGCGGTGACATTTATAAATTATCGTATATTCCTAAAACTCGCCTACCCATTCTACGTGATCAATTGCCTTTTACTTATATTGGTTATGATTATCGGCCACTCCTCATTGGGAGCGCAACGTTGGCTTGATCTCGGATTTTTTAGATACCAGCCTTCTGAATCGATGAAACTTGTTGTGGTTTTGGTATTAGCTCGGTATTTCCATACGCACGTTAAACCTCAAGGTCACTCTTTCAAAGAATTACTATTGCCCGCAACACTGACATTATTTCCTGCCTTGCTGGTGGTAAAACAACCAGATCTGGGCACAGGACTTCTGCTGATTTCCGTCATCGCTACAATATGTTTGTTTGTGAAAATGCGACGAAGCGTTGTCATCTGGCTCATTCTAAGTTTTGTCTGTGCTCTGCCTTTGGCTTGGAAATTTGCACTCAAAGATTATCAAAAAAATCGTATTCACACTTTCCTGGATGCGAATCGCGATCCCCGTGGCGCCGGCTACAACAGCATTCAGTCAAAAATTGCCGTAGGTTCTGGAAAATTCTTTGGTAAAGGTTTTAGAAAAGGTACCCAAGGGCAACTTGAATTTTTGCCAGAACGACACACCGATTTTATTTTCAGCGTGCTCTCAGAAGAACATGGATTTGTGGGGAGCGTGACGACGCTTGCGCTCTACTGCA
This sequence comes from Oligoflexia bacterium, assembly GCA_043732305.1. Lineage (GTDB taxonomy): Bacteria > Bdellovibrionota > Bdellovibrionia > JABDDW01 > JABDDW01 > JAYTHU01. The sequence continues at coordinate 2,003 of JAYTHU010000146.1, read as the reverse complement.
TATTATTTTTAATGGGAGCTCGGATCGCGAGCCAAGCCAAAGATAAATTTGGTGTCCTCTTAACTCTCGGAGTAATGTCGATTTTATTTTGGCACATGTTTATTAACGTGGGCATGACAACTGGATTGTTACCGATCGTCGGCATTCCACTGCCGCTCATAAGCTACGGTGGATCCAGCTTACTCACGACAATGCTTGGGCTTGGAATGGTGTCCAGCGTGTCTTTGAGACGATTCTTGTTCTAACATTCGCTTCCGCAGCGTAAGGAAATACTCGACTTGAACACTCATAAAAAGCCTTTGCAATGGCGCAAAGGCTTTAAACAAGTTTAATATTTAACGCACCGGCGCTGCCAAAAGGTAGTCGAGCGCGACTCCGAAACGTACCTTAGAGAGCTTTGTTAATGAGATTCACAACGGAAGCTTTAGGCATATTGCCCATGGCTTGCTCAATTTGTAGGCCACCCTTGAACAAGATCAAAGTAGGGATACTGCGAACGTTAAATTGGCTGGGAACATCGGAGTTTTCATCGACGTTCATTTTGACAATTTTAACTTTGCCCGCAAATTCGGCAGCAACTTCTTCAAGCGTTGGCCCAAGAGATTTACAGGGTCCACACCATTCAGCCCAAAAATCAATGAGAACTGGAATCTTAGAATCTAAAACTTCGGCCTTAAATGTAGCATCAGTAATTTGCGTTGTGTTGGTTCCCATAACTATCCTTTTCAATAAGGGCTAGGCCCCGGTTAGCGTTTTATCTAGACATAATATGGTCATAACTCGGCACTTGGCAACCCCCTAAGCCAGCCTTGACGAATCGCCTACTTAGAGCGATCCTAATAGAAGGGGAATAACGAATTGGATAAATCAAATATCATTGTGTTTATCGTCGATGATGACGCCACTTTGCTGGCTGCACTCAGCGAAGCCGTGCGCAAGGAAGGCTATAAACCCGTCGCCTGCCGAAGCTCACAAGAGGCTCTCAACCAATATAAAATTCAAGAAGCGCAAGTCATAATCATCGATTGCTTGCTTCCAAAAGTCACTGGCATTGATTTGGCTATGCAACTTCGTCAGGAAGGCGCGCAAAATACTCCCATCATTTTGATGAGTGGAGTTTTCAGAGATAAAACATTTATTAAAGACGCTATTCAAAAAACGGGCGCCATTGGATTTCTCCCTAAGCCATTTAACATCAGCGATCTCACAAAAATACTACATCAACAAATTGACAGCATGGTGGATGAAGAAATCCTGCCACTTGAAACATTCCTTGTGACATCTTTAGCACCAGGCGAAAAAATTAAAACCCTTAACAAAATTGAAAATATCCATGGGTATGACATTCCATGGATATGTAATCTTATGATGAACGCCTCTGTCAGCGGAACTCTGAAACTGATTGCTGCTGGCGTCCCCGCTTCTATTAGTTTTCACGAGGGAAAAATCATTCAGGTCGAAATGCAGAATCCGGAATCATTTTTCGGCAATCTTTTGATCGAACAAGGCTACCTCACAATAGAGCAGCTTGATGAAGCGCTTAAAATGGATTCTAAAAGACGAATTGGCGAGAGACTCGTTGATTTAAATTTTCTTTCGCCCCATGTAATAGATATGATTTTTGCGGAGCAAATGGCCAACCGTCTTTCAAAGATTATTAGTGATGCCACCTACAGCATGTCTTTTGATCAAGCTCCTACATCGGCGTCATCCATATTCCTTGATAGTGAAAGCATATCGCCGTTTTTGATCGACTGGCTAAGATCCAAAATTAATTTGGATTGGCTTAAACAGCGCTATCTCAAATGGCTCGATAGCAATGCCTACCGTAATCCTTCTGCGACCCGGTGGCAGCGTATCTGGTCTTTTCCACTGTTAAGAAACAATATGGATATAGTTTTTGATTTGGAAAAAGGAATGACGTTAAATCATATCATCTCGCAAGGTAAACTTGACGAAGACGAAGTTTACCGCGTGTTCCATCTGCTAGTTGCGATTGATCA
>JAYTHU010000145.1:0-11766 GCA_043732305.1 Oligoflexia bacterium | reverse complement strand
TCCTGCAGTTGATCCTCTTGCTTCTACTTCAAGAATTCTCGATCCATCTATTGTTGGAGAAGAACATTATCGAGTGGCGCGTGAAGTTCAAAAAACTCTGCAAACCTACAAAGATCTGCAAGATATCATCGCGATCCTTGGAATGGACGAGTTGTCTGAAGAACAAAGATTGATTGTTACTCGCGCTCGTAAGATTCAAAAATTCTTGTCTCAACCTTTCTTTGTGGCCGAGCAGTTCACCGGTATTCCCGGTCGCTACATCGACATCAAAGATACAGTGAGAAGTTTTGCGGAAATTTTGGCTGGTAAACATGATGCTCTTCCCGAACAAGCATTCTACTTGGTTGGAACAATTGAAGACGTTATCGAAAAAGCCAAAAAGATGGGGAGCTAAGTAAATGCTCAGTTTATCTCTAGTTACGCCGGCGAAGAAGTTAGTGACCGATGTCGAAGTGGATGAAGTTTTTGTTCCGTCCGTTCGTGGCGAAATTGAAATTCTTGATGGGCACGCGCCCCTCATGTCCACTTTGGAAACGGGCATTCTGCGCTTTAAAAAAACTGGAGAAACGACTGTTCATAGTTTCGCGATTAGCTGGGGCTATTTAGAAGTCTCAGGAAATCGCGTGACTGTTTTAGCGGAAACTGCTGAAGCATCAACCGAAATCGATATCGCTCGCGCTCAAGAAGCCAAAACTAATGCTGAAAAAGAATTAGGCAAAGCGGACGCTGAACAAAGAGACTTTGCAAAGTATCAGCTCAAACTTGAACGTGCCATCACGCGTATTCAGGTCGCAGATAAGAACACCACTCATTAATTGAATTAGGTTTGGACTAGAAACTCGACCTTGCGCCAGAGATTGATGAGGGACATAGTTTTGTTTTTGACATTGTCGAGTTTAAAAGCAACTGCCGTGTTCATATTTTTTTCTTGTTTTGCCTTCTGAATGAAGGATTTTATAGATTTAAAATCTACCTGAATTTTCTGAATCATCAAAATTTTATCTTTAATCGGTAATATTTTATATGTGTTCATCAGCTGATTGATGTCTTTTTTAAGTCTTTCAATAGTGGTGAGCATCTTCACTAGTTCTTGTTCAAACGGATTGTTAGATCTGAATCCCATTTATCCTCACATGCTTGAATTGCCCCGACGTAAGTCCTGATAAAAAACCCGTCTTTTTATCTAGACACTAATGATGATACAATTTAAATGTGAAGAACAAAATCTTTTTTATAACCCTAGTATGTTTACCTCTATTTCTGCTTGCGCCGAAATCCTTCGCGGCGCAAGACAGCGAATCCATGGATGCGGGACAAGTTGAGGCTTCAGCCTTAGAAGCCAATGATAATGTTGAAGTAGAGAAACCTCGCTCTCATGTTCTAAACAAGCACTACAAATTAGTAACAGACCACGAGGTGCCTTACCGTGATCGACGTGATTCTGTGGGATGGCTCTTTGGATTTCAGTATGTTGGCTATGTTCCGACAAGCTATGTTCCCTCGTTTAATAAATCACAGTCCTTTAGCAGTTATTACGGTTCGGGTGGTGGCAGTATCGAATTAAATATTGCGATGAAATACAATTTCGTTTTAGGTTCGATCGGTCCGCAGTTTACTGGTGGTTTTTTCAACGCTTCATCGAGCACTGATAGTGCTACCTTGCAAATCATCCCGATTACTTTGGGACTCACTTACTGGATGGACAGTATTTTTAAATCTCCATTTATCGTCCCTTACGCCTCGGGGGGAATTTATTCCGGATTCTACAAGGAAAAAGTTCCCGGGTTAAATGGTGGAAGCGGATCTTCAGCTAGCGGCAATTCAGCATTTGCGATGTACTATTCGATTGGATTAGCATTTCAGTTAGATTGGTTGGATAGTGACGCTCACGATATTGCTTACGACGAATATGGAATGGAGAATACCTTTTTCTTCGTTGAGATGCGTAGTTTTTTAAAACCCTCTGTAGGAACAGGAGTTCCTGATCTTTCGTCTCCTCTTCAAGCAGCCGCCGGCTTGAAATTCGAATTCTAATTTATTTTTAAACTTGAGTTAATTTTCGTTAGATCTCGTGGTATTTTATAGCTAAGGGGAAATAGTTAATGATTTATAAAAATATATCGGCGACAGAGTGCAAAGTACTTGTCAAAAAAACTTTAGGGCCTTTGTTATTATTTAGTGGTCCCATCTGGTTTTATCTACTATCAACTTCCACCTCGCAGGGCAGTGAAGTTTATAAGCGCGATTTGTTCAGTAAAATATTTTTGTTAGGCCTCAGTACCGCAATTATTGGTTTTGGCATTCATAGCTTTTACGTCGAATTTGATGGTTTCAAGAAAAGATAATAAATCTATAGCAATGTGTATTTCAAGTGGCGTAGCTCTTCCAAAATAGGAGTCCATGTCTCTGATGAAAAGCGAATAATTAGTTTTTGATCAGGAGTCAGTTGATATTTCTTTTGATCGATCATAGCAAGTCTGATCACTGCCTCTGGTTTAACCTTGGTAGACGGAGCGAAAACCAACGAAAGATTTTTCGGTCCCGTAGTGATATCTTTAACGCCTAAATCTTTGCAGACCCTTCTAATCAACATGAGTCCAAAAAGATTGGCCACTTGCTCTGGAAGTGGACCAAATCTATCTACAAGCTCTGATTCCATTCTGTCCAAGTCCGATTCATCTTCTATGTCAGTAAGGGCCTTATAGTAAGAAAGTCGGATACGAATATCTTCAATGTATGAATCAGGGATAAGAGCTGGAATTCGAATATTGATGTCGGGCTCAAGATCATCTTCAATAAACTCACCCTTAGCTTCTTGAAGTGTTTGCTCCAAGAGTTCCATGTAGAGCTCATATCCAACGGCTGCTATATGGCCAGACTGATCTTCGCCGAGGAGGTTCCCGCTTCCACGCAATTCCAAATCATGATGGGCGATTTGAAAACCACTTCCCAGTTCAGAATGTTCTTGGAGAATTTTTAGTCTTTCGGCGGCTACTTTTTCTACTACTCCAGTTGATGGAATTAAAAGATAAGCATAAGCACGTTCCTTGCTTCGGCCAACTCGGCCGCGCAATTGATAGAGTTGAGAAAGTCCGAAGGTGTCTGCTCGATCGACGATCAAAGTATTGGCCAAAGCAATATCTAGCCCTGATTCAATAATTGTTGTTGAAAGCAAAACATCAAATTCATGATTGTAAAAATCAAGCATGGTCTTTTCTAACTCGTCATCGGCCATTTGACCGTGACCGATTCTGATTCGTGCTTCAGGGACAAGAGCTTTTATTCGTGCGGCAAAATCATTTATTGATTGAACGCGATTGTGAATGAAAAACACCTGACCACCGCGAGCAATCTCACCCATAATAGCTTTTCGAATAATTTCTTCATCGAATCTAGAAATAAATGTGCGGATGCTCAAACGATCTTCGGGGGGTGTGTTGATGAGAGAAAGATCTCTCACCCCCATAAGGCCCATGTTTAGAGTTCGCGGAATAGGCGTGGCACTAAGAGTAAGAACATCCACTTGAGATTTTAATTTTTTAATTCGTTCTTTGTGAGTCACTCCAAATTTTTGCTCTTCGTCTACTACCAGAAGCCCAAGATCTTTAAACACCACATCTTTTGAGAGCAGCCGATGAGTACCAATAATGATGTCTACTTTTCCCTCTTTGAGGGCGAGTAAAGATTTTTTCACTGCTGCTGCCGTATTGAAACGACTGATGATGGCCACGTTCACTGCAAAATCTTTAAGTCGTTTAGTGAATGTGTTGAAATGTTGAAATGCGAGAACTGTCGTCGGAACAAGAACGGCCACTTGTTTTTTATCTTGTACACATTTGAATGCGGCGCGAATGGCAACTTCAGTTTTACCAAATCCCACGTCTCCACAGACGAGACGATCCATCGGTCGTGCTTGTTCCATGTCTCCAATAACATCTTGAATAGCCTTGAGTTGATCGGGTGTTTCATCGTATGGAAATGTGGCTTCGAATTCGCGGAAATCATCGTCGATCGGAGAAAAAGCAAATCCTGAAGCCGCTACACGTTTGGCGTAAAGTTCTAAAAGTCCTGCCGCCACATCTTTAAGTTCGCTTCGTACTTTTATTTTGGCTTTTTGCCACGAGGTTGATCCAAGCTTATCAACTTGGGCATATCCCCCTGGGGAAGAATACTTTTGAATTTGTGAAATACGATAAACAGGCAGGTAAAGTTTGTCCCCGTCTTTATATTTTAGCTGAATATATTCAGCATCAATATTTTGCACGGTCATTTTTTTCAAACCTTCGTAAATTCCAACTCCGTGCTGCGTGTGAACAATCAGATCATTAGGATTAAGATCGCCAAAACTTAAAGCATTAGTTCGCTGTTCTAGCGTGCCCTTGGTTTTCCGATGGTCTTTTTTAATTTTAGTTCCAAAAAGGTCTTCATCACGAAGAAAGACAACGCCTTCACTTGCCATTCGGCAACCTTCAGAAAGTGGCCTTGGCAAAACGTGTATGAGTCTTGGATTATGTTTTTGTTCTGAAACCCAGTCGTTCCATTTTGCTTCCTGATTGCCGGTGAGCTTCGAGACGAGCCCATGAGATTCTAAAAGATATTGAATTCTTTGAGCTTGAGTTTGGGTTGACGCGAAAAGAAAACATGAGAGATTGTCTTTTCGCCACTGTTCTATTTTTTCAACTGCAGGAATGAGAAAGTCTTTCTTCGCTTCGCGCGTCGCCTGAACCACTGTTCTAAAATCAGAAGTATCGTAATTTTTTGTTTTGATTAAAGTTCTAAAAGCGTGTGCGTCTTCGAGGATTTCAATATTTTGAAGATCAACAAGTTCAGGAGATGAGTTTTTTCGAATTGTTTCAAAATCATCATAGATAGACGAAGGCGGAGGACATGGTGCGCCTTTTTTTATTTCGTCCTCAAAATCTTCTTTGAATTGGCGGCTCATATTATCGGCCGCTCGAGTGATCTCTAGAGAGTCTAAAAAATAGATGAGAGGCTTCTGCGCAAAATAATCTAAAGCACTCGAAGTTGTTTCATAAAAATAAGAAAACCAAAAATCTATACCGTGAGGAAGGATTTTCTGTCTTAGTGGGCCTAGGAGATTTTCTCTTGTCTCTTTTCGAATTTCATTCTCATCGCAAAAAAGCTTTATTCTATCAAGCGCCCGTTCAAGATTCTCTGAGTTAGGAATAAGTTCTCGTGCGGGAACAAGTTCGACCTCGGTTAGTTTGTCCTGAGTCTCAATTGAAAGCTGAGTATTTTCATCGAATAATCTGATGCTTTCAATTTGATCCCCAAAAAGCTCAATCCGCACGGGCTGATCATAGACGGGACTATAGACATCGAAAATATCTCCACGTCTCGAAAATGTTCCATAATCTTCGACGATCGGTACGGAAGAGTAGCCGCTGTCGGAAAGCTGTTTCATTAGAAGGCCAAGGTCGATTTCATCGCCAGTCTTTAAAGTCAGAGTAGAGTCAATAAATAATTCTTTTGGTAAAGTCCGCTGTAAAAGTGCTTCAAGGCTTGTGACAAAGACGTCGGTTTTTTTCGCTCCAAGAGCTTTCCATAAGAATTTCATGCGCGAATTAAAAACATTTGTTCCTGGATAAAGTCCCGAGTACGGGGATTCATCAAATTCGCGGAACATGCAAACGGAGGCCGTAGGTGTAAAAGATAAAAGGTCCTCGCGAAAACGCTCGGCAGATTTTTCTGAGTGACAGACAACCAGCTGGGGGCGAGTGATGGATGGGTTTTGTGAAAGCGTCCATGCTAAAAAGGCGGACGATGTGGTTCCCGCAATTTCCACGGGCAATTCATTTGTTTCGATGGCTCTATTTATTCCGTCCGCCGTAGGACTCAGACTTGGCCGCCCGCCACTTGGAAATCCAATTTTACTCATCCAAATTCCCCGCGAGTTTCACGATGCATTAGTTTCTCAAAAGCTTTCTCGGGAGTAATCTTTCTATTTAACAAAAGATAAACGATTTCAATTAACGGGGCGCGTATTTTCTTTTTACGGCATAATTTGTATGCCACCTCTGCTGTCCAAAATCCTTCGACGGTTCCTATCGTCTGTAAAACATCCTCAGGATTTCCGCCAGCGCTTGCCCAAGTTTTTCCAAATCGAAAATTTCTACTTTTATCACTTGAGCAGGTGAGAAATAAATCTCCAGCTCCGGCAAGACCAAAAACTGTAAGTTGCTTTCCGCCTAAGGCTTTTACAATTCGTGCCATTTCGGAAAGAGCGCGAGTGTTCAACGATGTCCGGGCTGACTCCCCCAACTTTAGGCCTTCACTCATTCCGGCTAAAATCGCGTAGACATTTTTGAAAGCCCCGCTCAATTCCACGCCGAGTGGATCCGTATTGATATAAAGTCTCAATTGCGAAGAACCCAATTCTTCACAGAGTTTGGTTGAGAGTGCGTGCGAACGGGACGACATAACCAATGCTGTTGGCAGGCCCGCTAAAATTTCCGAAGCAAAGCTTGGCCCTGAAAGCACCGCCAGACCGGGCGATTTTCCACGGGTCTTAAGCTTTTTGGCAATAAACTCCAAAGGGCTCAATGATGATTCTCTCAGCAGACCTTTGGCGGTAGATATAATAAACGAAGCATTTTTTAAATCACTTGCGCGTTGTGCTAAAAGCAGCGGCAATTTCTGAGTGGGCACAGATAAAACGACGCCGTGTCTTTTTGAAAGGCCCGCTGGCCAAGGCGTTGACTCGGAAAGCAAATTCACTTGGTGGTTGGTTTTCAAGAAATGTTTGGCCAGTGCAGATCCGAACTGCCCCGCGCCGATGATAACTATTTCCATGTCGCTCCTTGACAAAAAGCCCGACTAAATTCGATGATGTCTGAATCAATCTATGTGTTAATAAGAGGCGATTTCAACATGTTTTTTCTGGGTTTCATCATTGGGCTCCTTATTTGTTTTGTGGCTATCCCTTGGGCAGTCACAATGCTCTATTCGTCTTCGGTTAAAATGAAAAATAATCACCGTAAAATTCCCTTGCCAGAGAAAAAAAACAAAAATCAAATTGTGATTTCTTTCTCTTACATTATGCCCTTGGCGGTTATGGCGCTGTTATTCGCAGTAGTAGTGGGAGCGCAAATCACAAAGATTTTGGCAGAGCAAGGCCATGGTAATTTTGTTTATTTCTCTTTGAGTTTCCCTGTCTTTGGATTTCTTATCGGATATCTGTATTTCAAAAAGGTGGTGAAGCCTTGATGCTACAAGATATGTTTCATGGAATTCTCGCATTTTTCGAAGCTACCTTATTAATATTTCTAGTGACCGAACTTAATCTTCTCGTGGAGGAATGGTTTGCTTATAAGTTTGAACTTCGAAAAGGTTTCCAAAAGAAATTCTTCGGGCATTTACGATTTTTCATACGCGGAGAGCGATCGATTTCCCAGATTTTAACTATGGCCGGAGCATTTTTCCCCCTGATTTGGGTGACGTCTCTGCTTCCTGGTCTTTCAGGAAAAATCTTTTTTCCGCTCGACCAATCGATTCTTGTTTTCACCTTTGTGATGACCGCATTGCCGGTGGCCTATTTCTTTTTACGGCGGGATGCAGTTCCTGGATTTGTTGAGAGAGTTAAAGAAAGATCCATGGGTGCTTTCATGCTTCTTTTGTTATTTGCACTCAATCTTTTTCTCATTACCGGGGAAACAGATATATCCAAGATTCAAGAGCTTCAACAAAAAGGTGCTTGGTTAATTTTTCAAAGACCTATCACTCTTCTTATTTTTTGCGGAATTTTGATCACCACCTACTATGTCACTCAGCAAAAAGTTTTCTCTTCAACTCAAAATTTAAAACTTGGACAAGAGCAAATTCTTCTTCTCAATGTTTGGAAAAGCAGTTGGCTTATATTTCTAGTCACAACATTTCTAGGTGGTGGGGGAGTCGCGGTTATTTTGAAGGTGTTCTTGCTTAATCTCGTGGCGACTTTAGGACTGTCTACTTTTTCTAAATTGCGTGAAGAGCAGACCGAAGAATTGATTCTTTGGGAAGCCGCACCGTTAGTTCTTTTTCTTCTTTTGTTGACGTTGGTTTATGTGGGAGCTAAGCGATGAAAAGACAAAGTCTGATTTGCGCCGTCGTACTTTTAATGCTGACTTATGTTCTCGACGGAGTTGTTTTCCTTCATGCGCAGAAGTTGGCCGGAGTTATGCTCTTTATCTCGACAAGCATTGTCTATTTTTCTGCCGTTCTTTGGTATGTGCGTAAGCCCGACGATCGAATTCTATTTTCCAGACTTTGGTTGGGCATCCCCTTTTTAGCCTTGGCGGGCTTTAGTATTTATGTTTTCGGGGGCTTCGAAAAAATTACTGAATTCGAACCGGAGAATCTTTTATCCTTAGGACAATTAATGATGTCTAGATTTCAAGGAGCTCTCTGGCTCATTGGAGTTTTCATGACCACATTGCTAGTGATTGCTGCAAGTTTGCTTGAGAAAGAAACATGATCCCAATACTACTCGCGGTAATTTTTATAGGTTTGTTTCTTTACTGGTCCGCCAAAAATTTTTTGGTGCAGATCGTAGCTATGAAGTTGGTACTAGACTCAGTTTTTTTCCTCCTTATTCTTTTAAATCAAAAAAAGCATATTCTGACCAATATCGCTTGGATTTTTATGTCATTTGGCATGAGCTTAATTTTTCTCACGATGGTCGTGAGTATTAGAAGGCTTTCGATGCGGCAAGATCTTGATTTTTCTGGAGACCAAGAATGAATACAATGCGCATGCGCGGCCTCTATATTTTCCTTTTCCTAAGTTTGTTCTGGTTTGCATCTTACGAAAAACTATCCACCACTACGACACAGCTTAATCTTTCTTTGTGTGCTTTTATCGCTCTAGCTGGCGTGGTGTTTTTTGATGAGAAATTCCAAATACTCTCGAATATTAAAAATACGGTTTTTTATATTATTTTTTCAGGCCTTTTCTTTATGACGATCAATGAAAGCGGTAAAGAAAGATTTTTTCTTGGTATTGCTGGGACTTTGTTCGCCTTAAATATTTTTTTCGAAAGCGATACATCTCCGTGGAATGGGCGTACGTTTTTTAGAACTCCTTGGATTTCAACTCTGTTTTTTGCAAATTTAATAGTGATTGAATGTATTCCTGGTCTTTCCGCCGAAACAGTCATGACGTTAGATCTAATTTCGCTTTTATCGATCGCAGTTTCCGAAATATTTATTTTGCGACGAGAAAACGGCAGTGAGACTTCAAACACCTACTTCTCGGCTTTACGATTTATTTTGATGGGATTTTCTTCTTACATATACGGCCATTATTTTCTCCCACAAATCTCATCACAAAGTTCAATTTTTTATCTTTTTGGCTACGTTCTAATTGGCATTTCGTGCATCTCCGCGGCGGCTGCGATATTTCACAAAAAAAGTGAAGAGAAACTCATTCTGTTCTATATCGGCCTCAATTGTTTTCTTCTTTGGAGTGCGACGTTCAGTAAAAAACAAGGTTTTGAAGTTATCATTGCGTCCCAACTTGCCGCTTGGGCACTCATTTCCGCGCGAAAGAGAAATGATCAGATTTTATCTCGACTTCTAATATTCGCGGGGCCTGCGATTCTCTTATCCATCCCTATTCTCGGCTTTGTCTATCTGCAAGATGTAATGAAGCTCCAAGGCTCAAATTTATTATGGTTTGGTTTCATAATTCTTTCTTGGGTTAGTCTTTGGAAGCTTCCTTGGAAAACTTGGGTGGACAAAAAAATAAGTATTCAGCAAGGAGTGCTGGTCGTACTGATGTTGGTGATCAGCGTCGTTTGGGCAGCATCTATCAACATTGACTTTATAAGGGAGAAATTCTGATGTTTTTTCTTCTTCTTCCTTTGGTCATCTTAGCTATTGGAGTTATTTCCCTCGTCAGCTATGCGACCAGCATGGAAAAGCCAGAGCCTCGTACAATTTGGTTTGCCCAGCTTCTCACTCTTCTCTTTGGTTTGTTGGCACAAATATTTTCTGAAGCCACAAACCCATTAGTCTATTTGCATGGTGGCCTTCTCAACGACAGTCTGACCCAGGCACTGTCCTTATTTATTTTTATCTGCGCGTATTTCTACGTGATGAGCAGATTCTCTGATCGTTACAAGATTTCTATTCACGTCACCGTTCTGACTCTTGCCGCCGTTTTCTTTGCGGATTTTGCGGTACAGAGTAACCGAATTTTCTTCACGGTGATTGCAATCTTAGGAATGATTTTAACCAGTCAAGCGGCTCTTCTCAATGAGAGTCCGTCGATTTTCAAAACCCAGATCTCAATTGGCATGATTAGAAAAGGGTTTATTTTCTTGATTCTTTCCACCTTGGTTGTCGCATTCTGTGTACTCGCCTTTGGGGAGACTCAGTTAGACGAAATTCAAATTTTTCTTAGTCGTACAAAAGATCCTTTAGATCAAGTGGGACTTGTTCAATGGATTGTTTTAATTGGGGCGAGTCTCGTCGGTGGATTTCTACCTTTCTGGGGAATGTTCGGAAACTCTCGACAAAAATCGGACTGGGCCGCGTCAGTATTTTTCACGACGCTATTCTTAATAGTCACTCTTCAGATATTCCTCAAAGATGGAATTTTTATTTTTACTCGGGTTTCCATGGGAGCAAAAGAACTGGAAGAGCTCGCCGGAGTTCATCTTTTGACTTCTCTCCGGATAGTTGCAAGTGTCGGACTGATTGTGACGCCGGTCCTAGCCCTGGCGGCAAAAAATTTACGTCGCAGTTTATTGATTTTTGCAGTTGAGCCCGTTCTGCAGATCATTTTCGCCCTTTCTTTTGGTGAAAAAGAAATTATGTCTTACGCCATGGGAGCGCTCCCAAATTTAGTATTGGCTTTGGGGCTCATGGGATTCACTCTCAAAACTTTGAATATGCAGCCTAATGATGAAGTTAAAGATTGGATGGGAGTAGGCAGAAAAAATTCGATTTTATCTGTCATGTTTTTATCATCGCTATGGGCTCTTGCTGGTTATGCGCCATTCTACACTGGTCGCCTCGTTCAGAAAACGCTATGCATTAATTCCGGATATACCACTGTTTTGGCAGTTAGTTTTTTCCTGGCCGGTTGTTACGCGCTTCGTCTAAGTGTTTTAGCTTTTCAAAAAACAAATGACGAGGGAGAGTCTTCAAGCTCACCGCATAAGTTCGAAAGTTTTTTTGCATCTATTCAATTTGCCGTGCTTATTTTAATGGGAATATTTTGGCAGCCCTTATATAAATATGGGGCATACACGATTCGACACCTGTTTGGAGAATTTTAAGAAATGCTAGATCAGCTTTTACCCATCTTAGTTTTGGCTGTCGTAGTGATCGGCTTTGTCATTGTCATGCTTTCACTGACATTTATTGCCGGCCCAAAAAGAAATCCCACTCCGGAAAAGCAACTTCCTTATGAGTGTGGAGTTATCGGTGAAGATCATAAGACTTCCCGAATGCCAGTTAAATTCTATCTCACCGCCATTTTATTCATCTTATTTGATATTGAAGTGATCTTTCTTTATCCATGGGCTTTGGTTTATTCCGATCTCCTTAAGTTTGGGCCTTTCATATTGATTGAAGCCCTCACTTTCATTTTCATTTTGATTTTCGGCCTATTTTACGTTTGGAAATCACACGCATTGGATTGGGATTAAGACATGGGATCGACGCTTATTGAAGTTTTCATTAACACGATAAAAATTGCTGTCATTTTTGTTTCAATTATCAGCACTGTCCCACTGCTCGTTTGGGTTGAGCGCCGCGGATC
>JAYTHU010000144.1:0-1010 GCA_043732305.1 Oligoflexia bacterium | reverse complement strand
GTTTATAGCATCTGTGCAAACCTATTTTTTGAAAAAAGGGAACGAGAAGATGCTTCGGATGATGCTCCTCCAAATCAATCAGGAGAGCAAAAGACGGTTATATGCTGAAACTTTAGGAAAATTCCGAAGGGCTAATAAGAATTGGATTCGTCAACTCTCAATAGAGGGGGAACACGTGAAAATTATCTCTACGTCCCGTACTTTTGAAGATAAATCTGAATTGGAATTAATTTCGAGCGACAAGGTTGAGAAGCTTATTAGTAACTGGAGATTGGATTTTAAACGGGCCCAATTAGAAGTTCAAAAGCAAATGAGAGCACTTCAGGGGGGCCAAGACAATAAATTGATTTCACGTGATGTGTTTACAAATCAGTTCGCAAAAATCCAGGCCAACGCAAAGAAAATAAATTTGAAGCTAATTGAGGGAACCAATAATTTAAAGAAAGAGATGATAAAAGACCTCGAAGGCTTAGAACCTTCACGGAAAACATGGAGACAACGAATCTCAAAAAGAGTTTAGCTCGATACGCTCGGATCCGGAGATATCTAAGTTCGGTGCGACATTTGCGCCTAGTTGTCGAGGAATCTCTGCTACGTGCCCTCCGTGGATTTTATAGTGCGCGAATCAACGCGCTGGTCGATAGAAAACTGCTAGCACAAATTGTGCGCCGCTCTTTGCCGATCCGTTGCGATAGCCCATGCACCGATTGAATGAGATTCACTCCAAATCTTTAATGATGTTGAGGAAATGGAGCGTGAGACAAACCAAGATGAAGTCCAAGAAGATTCAATCAGGTAGGTGCGTTCCCGCGACCGAGAAGACCGCCCGCGGCAATGCGCAGAATGAAATTGAATAGGGCAATGGTGTGAACTAAGTCTATTTAGCCCTCAAGCTATAGAAAGTGGCGCTTGCCCGGCTCAGCATGTGTAAGAGTCCGCTTCAAAGACCGAGTGGCCTCAAAAAAGAGAGCAAGATCGCCTCGGCGGAATTTCTACATGGCAAAGAGTCG
>JAYTHU010000143.1:0-1011 GCA_043732305.1 Oligoflexia bacterium | reverse complement strand
GGAGCAGGACCTCGTCATTTGGAAGGGGTCAAGAATCCATTTTGGATCCGTTCTCAACCTTCTGCCTCGGCGCCGTTCCGGGAACGTATCAGCGATTAAATCCATAGGTGAACGCATTTTTGGCCTGTCTCGGATTCGAAGTCTCCATTTGCTGGTAAGGCTGTTGTCCGAATTTTTGACCAACTACTAAAAAAGTAGATAACTAAATCATAAGCCCCACATCAGTGAGCCCATTTAATGCCATCGTTATTGCCACAGTATAATAAATCATTCATATTTGAACTCTCTCAGAGCGAGACGACAACTAATTTGGTTTAATTTTTGCTTTTTGATTACAAGAGGCATATTTTTGTACAGACTCAAAAAACGAGATCCCACTTTGAATCCTCATTTCGCCCACGGCCAAGACAGTCGCCAAAAACGCTCAAATATTGCCAATAACAAAGCTTCGGAGCAGATCATCGCTCGGCGCGTTGGTGATTCGATTGATTTTACCCAGCCAGCGCTCGAACTTGATTGGTCCATTGACGGCCAAAAGCCAGTCTTGTTTACTTCAAAAAGACTTTATTTTGATCGGAGATCAAGGATGACGTTATACAAATGGGCATTCGTATGCTCGGCCCTCATGGTTTTTGCGCAGGGCTGCTCACCTTCATCGGCAAATTCAAATCCCCCTGCTGCGCAAAATCCTTCCGAATCAATATCACCATCAAATCCTCGACCACCGATCGTAAGGCGTGGAACGACACTCGAAGGCCGGTGGATGTCCGTCTGTCACCAAACCAAAGATAACCACCTCGATGTCCGCTCTCTCTCATGGTCGATTGAAATTTCTAGGCTCCAAGTGAAGCAAACCGAGTATAACTTCAAAGATGCCGCCTGCAAAAATCTAGTGGCATCGAAAACTCGCGTTGCCGAAACAATTGTGACACCCGCTAATGATGGTACTGACGCCAAGATTTCTTGGGGAAACGAGTCAGGGTTTGTTCTTGTTTCGTATTACCAAAGCTC
>JAYTHU010000142.1:0-1011 GCA_043732305.1 Oligoflexia bacterium | reverse complement strand
TCCGCTCGAACAGCCCTTAAAAATAAACTTAAACCGCTAACCCTTGATAGTGCCCGAAAATATCACCTCGTTCGGTAGGGCAGAATTCAGATCTCGGTTGAAATGTTCTAGCCATCACGCGCTCCTTTCATATTCTGAAGAAATTCTTTTGGGCTTTGCTTCAAGACGTTGCCATGTTTCAAAATCAAGATTTGCTGATCGGTTAAAAACTGATTTCAGGAATGCTAGGAATTTTTTTGATGTGGTCTTCCTGCTGCCACCTCCTTTTTTGTTATGGGTTGTAGTTTGTGATATCCGTGATCTTTAGAAGCCTTGAAGAGAGTGTCCATGCGCCCACTTTGGACGTAGGCAAAAGTGGTGTCCTGCGGGCAAGCGCAGCAGAGCCAGTCCACATCAAGATGAATGAGTTCCTTGCATCCACACGCCGGGCACTTGCTGTAGGATTTTTCTTTTTCCTGAGTCGTTGTTTGAATAGTTTTGAGTGTTAAATTCATAATTCCCCATCTGGGTAAGTGGCAGTCACCATTGACCACACGACTTTCTCCTAAATCAAAAAAGGGACCACATGTTTTGCGCTGACGCGAAAACGACGTAGGTGCTTGATTCAGAGAGGGAAATTGAAAAATATGATGAATTTGAGATGTAGAAATGACGACGAGCCGTCGTCAGATTGAGTGCTGGGGCTATGGTCTGAATTGTTTTGAGGTTCTAGGTGACGAGAGTTCGTCGATGAGTATCATTTTATGGAGTATCGGTAATTACTTAAAATCTAAATTATTTTGTTTCGGAGCCTGTGTAGGTGGAAACTGAATACATCGAATAGCTCCCTTTTGAATATTTCTCGTGTATCTCTACTTCGTCTTCTGAATTTCTATAGACTCTTTGCGAGAATTTTAGGTCATTTCCCAAAGTCAAGTCGGTGACATTGGCAGGCATTGTTTCATGGGCATAGTTTGATCCTGGAGCAGCTTTTGTGTAATTCACCCAAGAGCTATCTCCATTTACATCATT
>JAYTHU010000141.1:0-3730 GCA_043732305.1 Oligoflexia bacterium | reverse complement strand
TCTGCCATTCGCTCGAGGTAGTTGGTGCTCCAGCAGGACAAACAGACAGATGCAATACAAAATAAAAATGGAGACAAAATGAAAACAAGGTTCTTAATATGTTACGCACTATTTATTTCATCATGTGCTTCTTTTCCAGTGCCGGAATCAATTATGCCGGCAAATTGCAAAGATGTAAGAAATGGTTTAGGGCCATTGAGTTCGATTGTATTCAACCCAACAGTGCATGGCAAACCATACAGCGACACCAGCAACGAAAAGTTCGTAGAAATGAGCACTCAGCATATCAAATTTACGAACTGCTTCGAAAGTGATAATCCTAAAAATAGTAGTAATTTCCAAAATAAATTTATCTTCAGATTTTCCAAAAATATTGAGAATGGTGACTTAAGTCTCCCACTAGCTGTGTCACTCCTCACGATCGGGATTTTGCCAGCATGGTCTAAAATCACTAGTGAATTGCAGATAATAAAAGTAGATAAATTCCAACTCGAAGAGGAAGTTTTTAAAATAAAGAATGAGCGATATCAAATAGTAAGTATTCTTATTTCCCCTGTGGGAATTTATCGCTCAATAACTGCTCCAAAGGGTTTAAATGCAAATGAATCAACACAGCTTGAAACTAACAACTACTTAGTCGATAATGCTATTGCTGAAATAGTAAAAAAAGGCTTTCTAGATCCAAAGTAGTTCATTTCATAAGCACGATTTAAAACCTAAAAAATTAACTGAAGTTTTGCAATCAAGTTAAGTGGCTGAAGTTTTTAAATAGCGATCGCAAGAAGAAAAATTTATTGCAAAGCTGCGAATTTGTTCGGTAGCCTCGGATAAGGTAAGATATGAATAATTTTTTAAGAACTCTTTTTATATTGCATCTTTCTATATTAGCAAACGCAGATGATATTTCAGAAATGGCGGGGCCTTGCAAAATTGATAACGAATGTGTTTTATTTGCTGATGAGTGCGATAACCTTAAGGCTGTCGTGAAGGAAAAGTTGCCGCAGAACTCTGCTATAACAGTCTTTCGAGAGGCTAATGTTGAGTTTTACTCTTGGCCGCCAGGGAAAAAGTATTGTAGTTACAGCAATTTCCAGCATCCCGTTTGGCCAAAAAACTCTGTTGCCAAATGCCTGAGGAAAGTATGCGTAGCATTAACAGAACATATTAATAAAAAGAAAATATCGAAAAAACAATAACTTATAAGCGTTCAATTAAGAGTAATGGAACGGGTGATGTTAATTTTGGAGGAGATTTGTTTAGCGGACTCATTTCCGCAGGATAAACTTTTGGTGGCGGATTTATCGGGACGCAAGTGGCCTCTGGCTGGCTCACTCCTGATGCCGCTGAACAAATTGGCGGCACCCTTGGTGGCATAGCCGGCGGCTATTTTGGAGGCGCTGGTGGTTCAGGCGTAGCACCTCCGAGTTCGACTTGTCCTGCAGCAGCCCCCAATTGTTCGATCTACTCACCAGGAACTAACTAGGATGTTAAAATGATATTAGTGATTATAACTCAATTTTCTTGCCATGGCTAAATTTAAAAAGCGCTAAATTAAAAAGACAGTTAATTGTGTTTTTAATTATGGAAAATTTGTCGTACACAGGTGCGAATATCCTTGATAGGCAAACCCTCATGAGCTGGCCACAATTCTAGAGCACTCTCTTCACGAGCTGCTTTCTCAAATCAAGCAGTCAGTCGAATAAAATTAACCTCATTCGAAACTGACAGCCTGCTGCGGTGGATTAGGTCACGACGTCATAGTCACATGTATAAGAAACGACAAGTTCAATTGGAAGTTCAATGCAAAATTCAAAAGCAAAAAAATCGAACGCCAGTGGCGAAATACGATTTGAAAAACGCCTGTACCAATTCTTCATTCAGCCCGTTTTGGAAATCAATTTCGCTGTCCGATTTGGAACACTACCTTGGCTGTATTGTCTAATACCCGGAGTAGTATTCAACGTCTTAGTTATATTTAGATGGGATGCATGGATATTCAGACGCTTCGGGATTCAGTTGCTTTATCCTCAATCGATAAGGTTTTATGTCGGATATGTCTTACTCGGTGCGCTTTCGGGATTTTGGGCCTGGGGCATTGGCCAAACGTTTCTTCGCGAGAAGCTAATCAAAAAGTTAACTGAAGCTTTTTCCGCTGCGGGTTTACGAACTCCGCTAGGCAAGATGCCTTCTTTTATTTTTGATCGCCCATTAGATGCAATGACCCGGAAGCTAAGGTTAAAGCGTAGTTATCTTTCTCTAAAGCAGTTCAAGGACGCAAAAGAATCGCTCGAAGGATCCTTGCAAATCTACATCGACACTTTCGTTGAGAATAGAATCCAAGGCTCAGTCGATGTCGTGTACTCGCACTATCCAATGGATGACATCGTAAAGTTAGGAGACGAGATTCATATGCTACCACGTGACACTTTCATTATTGGCAAAAGCAGATCACAAGAAATTCGCGCTAATCTTAATAAGACACCACACTTTCTTGTGGGTGGCCAAACGGGTGGCGGAAAATCAACTTTTTTACGGCAAATGATTGCATCATTATATCTTCGCAATAAGGACTACGAATTTCGTCTGATTGACTTAAAAGGAGGATTGGAATTTCAGATCTTTGAAGGTATCGAACGCATTAAAGTAGTTCCTGACGTTGCACGTGCGATTACATTGATTCGAACTTTTGAGCGTAGTCTTAAGTTTCGCATGGAAACTCTGAAAATGAATAAGTGCAAAGACATCACAGCTTTTTTCGCAATCCCTTTTTCTCAACGCGTTTATCCAGCTGGCCAATATCGGGAAACCATCTCACGCACCATTTTAGTCATCGACGAGGTGGCCGATTTATTTATGGCAAGCACTGAAGTGAAATCCAAGGATGTACAGGAAGCCAAGCGAATCATTTGGAAAGTCGGAGCCCAGGGGCGGGCAGTAGGCCTTCATTTAATTGTCGCGACACAACGACCAGATGTTAAGGCTCTCGATTCGCAGATTAAAACTCACCTTGTGGGCGTAGTTTGTTTTCCCATGGTCAATGATGCATCCAGCATGACAGTACTTGGAAACGGTCGCGCCACAGATCTTCCAAGAATTCCCGGACGTGCCATTTGGAAATCTGATTTGGATATGGTGGAAATCCAAACGCCATTTATTACGCCAGATGAAGTGTTAAAGTTAATCAAAAAAGATGAGCCGCAGGATGAAGTAAAAAAAGGAGATCAAGTTGAAACATCCTTCGAAAAATCTGGGGCTTCCGCTACTGTACTTTCTGTGGAAATGGAAAGTAGCAACGACCACGGCACTAGCACTGAAGTTTTATCCGAAAGCGAAACCGGAGAGCGCGTATAGGAAACTACATGAGCTTTCGCGCTCTGGTTACATTCAAGCTGTCTCGTCCTCAACAGGAGTTGGTTTTGTTTGGACACTTTCAGACAAAGGATTTCGGACAGTCAAAGAAATGCTTCCAGATTTAAAACAAGTTGGTTACAAATCGGAAGCTGTCGGACACGATCTTTTGAGTATGGCGGCAATGCTTGGCGAATGGATTCATCAAACACCCGATGACGTTGGATTCTTTACAGAGCAGCAGCTTCGATGTTATGATCCAAATAGTTATCCGCTGTGGGTACCACAGACAGAGGCTCATCGATCCGATGGTTACTGGAAACTTTCAAAAGCCAACCCAAATACTTCGCTCGCTCTTGAAGTTGAAAGAACGCAAAAGGCT
>JAYTHU010000140.1:0-3734 GCA_043732305.1 Oligoflexia bacterium | reverse complement strand
TACGCAGGTCTGTGAGTAATTCTGCCGAGACTCTTGTTGGCTGATAATATTGAGATCCGCCGTGAACAACTCGATGGCCAACGGCTAAAAAAGTGTCTTGCATTTTCTGCTCAATTAGAAAATCCAACAAAATGTTAGCGGCTTCTGTGTGATTTTGTGCCGTCACCGGATATGATATTTTTTTACTTTGGCTTTTCGTCTCCCATCGAAAATGACTTTGATTCAGACCAATCCTATTGATTTCGCCTTTCATAATCTCTTGAAGCGAGTTATGGAAGTCAAAAACTGTAAACTTAATACTCGACGATCCTGCATTGAGCGCAAGAATATGAGTTTTCATGTTTGCACCTTCTGACCTAGGACTAAACCCAAAGAAGCCAATTTTGCCCTTGTCGAGAGATAGTCTTTATGAAGGATACTCTGAATTCCTAGGTTTTCGGCAACCTGTACAAAGAGGGGGGTATTTTCAATGTAAACAATCTGTTCAAGTGGGGTTTGCGATATATCGATTGCAAGGCGAAATATATTTACATCAGGTTTACGAATGTGGATGAAACAAGAAGAAATAAATGAATCGACAAAGAGGTTGAGCTTAAATTTTTTAATGCGATGAGAATTGAGATCTCTTGCCTCGTTACTGACGACGAAGACTTTAAATCCATGCATCTCTTTAAGATCCTTTATGAGTGAAATCATTTTGGGATAGGGCTTCGATTGAGCAAACATGAATTTTTGAAATTCAGATCGCGTGAAATTTTGTTTCTTATAAAAGATCACGCGATCCAAATAGTCTCTCAGAGTAATGGCACCTTCTTCATAAGTGTCGAAAGTTAAAGCATGTCGGGCTTCCATCTCCGCTCGATCGAGACGAAATGACACTGCCGCCCGCTTACGGGCGAGATGATCCCAACCGTTTGTGAGCAGGACTCCGCCAATATCTAGAAATAAGCACTTTATGTTTGAGGTCCTACTCATTTTTTCTTTCTGTAATATTAGGACGTTCAATCACGCTTGTGCGATTTACGTGCCGTAGTGAGGGGGCTCTCCCTACGTTTGGATTGAGAAAGGGTAAAATAGTCTCCTGATGGTGCCCCGAATATTTGAAAATATGCTCTTCCAGGCCTCTCTCTGGTTGGTGAAGGAATTGAGCACGACAACTCACGGCACCCAATTTGCTTTTCGTTATTTTGTTATTAAAAGCCTGAGAAATTTTAATGGCGACCGCGAATGAAATTTTCATAGCGAATCCTAGCGATTCGCAGATTGGCAATGTTGTCAGAAAGATTCAGCTTTCAGAGTATTTGGAGCAAGCAAAAAAGTTTAGTCGGTGATCCACCAGTCATTATTTTGAGCGAACGTGAAATATTAAGAAAGTAGTTATTTAAAACAGAAAGGTAAATATGACACATTATTATTGGAGCGACTGGTATACAGGTTGGGGCTGGGTCCTTTGGTTCGGAATGATCTTTTTAGCGTTCACCTCATGGGGAAACTGGGGATATACTTATACAGCACATAGAAAATTTCGAGACTTAATGAACCGAAAAGATGCGGTTGATATTCTTGCTGAACGATATGCAAAGGGCGATATACAACGTGATGAGTTTCATAAAATGAAAGATGAGATACTATCATTGAAAAGAGTTCGTGAGACTCAACAATTGAGAACTTGATTTCGGTCGATCGGGCTTGTCTTTGTCAAGCCTGAGCCGACTTGTCTGAGCTAACTTAGATTTATTTTCAACCTTCTCATAAGCTCAAATGTATCTATGTCTTCGCATTCTAGGGCAAATTGGCGGCAAATGTTCGGCATCGGAATTTTTTTTCGAATTTGGAAGTCATATACTTCATGAGCAACAATGCAGCATTCACTATGAATTGCATGCGCAATGATGCAGCCATCGGTTGCTGCGGCAAACGAACTTTTGGCATAATCTAGAAATTGTTTTTCTCCATATACCCAGTGCATTGCTGCCGTAAAAGCATTGATCGTGTCAGAGGAGTCACTAGAGATAAAACCATTTGAAATTTCCGCTTTCGCCCAATCGGAAAGCTTATCTTGTCCCTTATGGAGTTCGATATAAACTTTATCCAAACTAAGAATTTTATTATTTTCAAAGCCAGTTTTCAAACCTTTACAAAAACCAGCGGCTATATCAAATGCGTAGTACCTTCTTGCTGCTTCAATGAAAACATTCGCATCTAAAATATACTGTGGATCGGTCATGATCCTGACCTTTTTTTGAGGTGAATTTCTGAGAACTTCTCAAGGCTTGCACCATGTAAACCTGTTAATTTATAAATTTCAGAGTAGAGTAGCTTTCCCTCTGCTACCGCTCGAACAATATTTTCCCCAAAACGATTGCCAACTCTAAGTCCTTGGCTGGCGTAAAAATTACCTCCGGATCTTTTAGAGGATTTTTTTCTCGCTTCAAATAGGCTTCGTAAAAATCAAAAAACTGAGGTTTAGAAATCAGATTTAGATCAAGGGCCCTGCGCGCGGCAACAAGCTCACTTACTTTAAAATGTCGGGCAAGAATTTGAAAGATCTGTTCTTTTTTGGAAATATTTGAAGATATATATCTTGCATCGTTTTCTGGAACGAGGATTTCTGCGGCGATCTGGTTACAGAGTTGCTCTGTTGGTTCATTGGCTGATTCTAAATTTCTTAAATCAAAAGCGGCGCTGCTTCCCACAAAAACATGAGCGAGTTCATGGGCAAGCGTAAACATTTGAGCTGATTTGGCATCTGCTCCATTTACAAAAACGAGCGGGGCGAAATTATCGATCAATACAAATCCACGGAATTCATCTACATCTAGCTTGAGATGAGTATTGTTTCCAACTATCCCATTCACAAAGACCAAGATTCCCATTTTTTCCATTAATTCTCGGAGGTCTTTCAATGCGTCAGTCCAAGTGGAATGCTGAGCGGCCCATCCTGGACCAATTCCCAGCGTCGAGAGCAGGTGCGTATTTTACTAAAAATACCTTATGGGGTGGAATTTGAATTCACGTGGCTGGTTCAATGCTCACATTCTAGGGAATGGTTATGGCTCAAAAATGCGAGAAAAACAAAAAGCAACAACGAAATTTGTTTTCCTCGCATACCCACGAAACAACATTGTAGAAAGTAGTAGAAGTATAACTTGAACGCTTTCAAAAGGATAAATTAGTATTTATTTGCAATCAAGTTGTTAGGGTAAAACTAGATGCAAAGAAAACAATCGAAGTTTAAAAAAGTGAGGGAGATAAAAAAGAAAAAAATTGGATGATGAACTGAGCCTTGAAAATTATTGGTAAGCTGCGAGCTAATGTCAAAGCTCTAAAAAATTGAATCAATGAATGCTCTCATGCTTATGCTGATGATGAATATCCGGAAAATGCGGGTGAGAGTGAACCATAGGCTCATGACGATGCCAATGGCTGTGATATTCCCCACCAGGGTCTCCCGCCTGATGAGAATGCTGGTGGTGATCGTCGTGTATATGTTCGTGATTGTGCTCCAAAAATGAATGAGTGTGTTCGTGCACGTGATTTTCGCTTAAGTGCAACCAAACCCCGCAAGCCATTAAGAATAAAGCAATTGAAAATGGGATAGTCAGTTTTTCGCCGAGAATAAGTATAGACAGGACTGAGCCGATAAAAGGAGCTGTCGAAAATAAAGCTCCAGTCCGCGCTGTTCCTATTTTTGCTAGTGAAAGAATAAAGGCGACAAGGCTTACTCCAATCCC
>JAYTHU010000139.1:0-3754 GCA_043732305.1 Oligoflexia bacterium | reverse complement strand
CAGCCCTTTCGCCATGGCCACATCACTGAATGTTGAATCCAAATAAGCTTTTGATAATAATCCCTGCATTGAATGCATAAGGCTTGTTTGATCTAATTTTTCTTTGAAGGCAATATAATGGGCAATATCCGTTGAGCCCAAGACTGATCTTGTTTCAGCAAGTAAATGAACCATTTTCTCATCACTGAGATCAGAGGCTCGCCAAATTTGAGTGACAATTGCTTTGAAAGAATCTTTTCCGTAATATGTCTCAAGTGCTTCCTCTATTTTTGCATTCGTCCGACCCCGATGTTCCGTCAAAAGGGAGGGTTGCTCTTCATAAAGTTGAGAAAGAATTTTTGATCTTGTCTTGATTTCAAAAGCTAAAACATCCTTAAGTCCAAACCCAAATCTTTTCTCTAAAGCACGATATTGACCAATCGTTAGTCCTTCTGTTGGGGAAACAGAAATAAGCGGTGCTGCGGTTTTGACATCCGCTTCGTCTATCTTAAGGACTGAGAGAAGTTCCCGAGCGCTGACTTTTTCACTACCTTTGTCTGCTAAAGCTTGGTTAGCTACAATGGCCCGTTCTAAGCTCGAGATTTCTTCAATCTTCTTTGGACGCCTATAACCAGGCAATGCTAAAGTCTGATGTTCAACTTCACCCAAAATTTGAACCCCAGGATCAAACTCCCCCACCGAAACATTTTCAATAACTTCTCTGCGATAGTAATTTGTGTAACCTGTTCTATTGTTAAGATCGTGATATTTTTCTAATTCATCCCAACCGGCAGGAAGCCTGATCTTCATTGACTTTCCGCGCTTATGGGTCATCGCTCGTCTTGAAGTCTCCCAATTTACTAAATTTCTATTGAGCTGAACTTCTTTTCCGTTGACTATAGTCTTGTGGCCCCAATCTGGAAAGGCTACAAGGCGAGAGTTTGAAAGTTCTGGATTTGATTTTATCACTAAACTTATAGCCACACGCACGTCGGCCTCAGTGAGAGTGGCTCCATTGACTGTTATAATATAAGGAATCTTTTTGGGACCAGTAGGTGTGTCAATCTCACCCACAACACCAAACGCATATCCATCAGGCTCAAGCATCAGATCCTTTGATTTTCTTAAAAAATGAGCGTTTGCTCCCTTTAATGAGGTGTAAAAAGGAACGGATAGAATGGAGCAGTCCCCACCACAAAAACCTCGGCTTGATGCAATGTCCGCTGGAGCCGTCTCAGCAGAAAGAGTACGAATGGAATTACTCTCTTCAGTTTTGCCAATAGGGCGAATGATAGATCTCACATCTTTTTCAATAAATTGGTTTTTGACATTTTGATAGGCAATTTGAATTTCTCCCATCCCTTTTTCTTTTGAAAGAATTTCTATTTGGCTATCTATGTGCCCTTTCAAAAAATCAAAATAAAGATTTTCCCAATCAGAAGATGTGCTTTTTTCGATAGTCTCGGCAATAGTTTTATGAGCGGCATCATTCCAACCAGTGAACTTAGCTTTTCCATCAGAATCAAAGAGAAAAGGCATGACTCTAAGTAAAGTTTTTACAGCTTTTTTATCTTGCTTTAAATGTCTAAGTTGCGCTTGCAAGTTTCCAGATGGCAAAAGGTTTAGGTTTTTTACGTCTTCAATTCGTTCTTTTTTAAATTTTTGAACTCCACTTTCATTATAAACAACTTTTTCTGCCGAATAACGAACAGACAGAACTTGTGGAGGAGTAACTTCCCTTGATGCCGCATTGTCTTTCAAATGCTCAGTAATTGCTGGAATATGTGAAAAAGTATCCAGCACATTTCTTCTAAAGCTCAAATTAGATGTCACAAAATGGGGATGGCGCTCAAGTACGCTCATAAGAAGTTCAACTCGCCCCTCAAGAGTTTTTAAGTTTGGAGTCCAATTTTGATTTTGAGCGAGAGAGTCAGTGAGCTTTGAGCTAAGCAAGCCCGCACAGTCATTGACATTTGCCTTGTGCGACTCAATGGCTGCCACTGCCTGAAGAGAAGACAGCACGAGAGAAAGAAATAAAACCAATACAGATAGTGACCCGTAGGGCCTTCGATTTAATTTGAATTTAGAAGAATTCCAAACGCTACTCACATTTGCTCCCTAAATTCATCTAACAATAAAATTTCATTATATTTCTTGCGGAAACTTTCAATATTCATTTTATTTGAATCAAACGTGAGAGCATCATAAATAAAGCTCTCAAATGTCTTTGATGGAAGCAAACTAAACACCCGCTCCACAATTACAAAATATGAATGGGTACTTTGAGAATTGATCAATTGACTTATAAATTTCTGCATATGTGATCTGAGCACCTCACCATAAATCCCTTGACGGATTTCAGCGACATTACTGTTGCTGCGATCATCTAAAATCTGCCGCTCACGAGAATTGAGAGGAGCCCTTTGAGTGGCCTCCAAAGCTGTTTCAATTTGAAATGCTGCCTTGAACGCTTCATGAGCAAGTGCCCATCCATTTCTGCCAACCGCAACTCCTGTGATATTTGCAATTTCAATCTGATATCTTCCTAAATCATCTTTAACTTGTTTGCAATTCACACAAACAATTTCTCGCCCGTTTGTGATTTGCTCTCGCATCTCATCACCTTGTAACATTTGAACATTGGGGACATGCTTTAGTTGCATTTGAATAGCTAAGCGCCAATTGAGATCAAGCTCAGCATAAAGTCCTGCAAGATTTTTATCAATGGAATCAAATTTAGGTTTCCCCTTAGCAATAAATTCTCGCATTCCAGACCATCCCTCAGCCTGAGCCAAAAGATTGTAAAATTCTCTCCTACGAGAGAAAAAATCCATCAAACCATGATCAATGTCAGGTGCTATTGAATGCTGGCCTGGAATTAAATGCGATGGCTCTTGATCATTCGCTCTAGGGGTTCGTGAAGGCATTTGATCTGAAATTGAAGTTTTTAAAACCTTAGTCGCTGCGGTACCAAATCTATCCTCTGAGATAACTCTGACTTGCTTTTCAAGATCGCTCTTATGCTTGCGCTCCAAGGGTTCAAGAGCTTGTGATGCTCTGGCAATGTTTATAGCAATTTGCCGTAAATCTGGCTTAACCCCATATTGTTTTTGAAAATCATCAGACAGTTGAGAAAAATTATCATTTGATTCTTGAATAAAAATTTCTCGCACTTGATGCGGCAAATTTGCCCAGAAATTTTTCATTTCCCCATCGTGTTCATACAGATCAACTGGAATAATATCCTTGGGATCAAAAGTTGGTGACAATGGTCTATCAGGCAGTGGATTTGGTGCTCGTCTTGGTGTGGTCACCGGAGGTTGAGGCGCGTGTTCAGGGTCAAAGTCTGGACGAGTAATGGGTTTCTCGGGCACCACTACGGGAGCATCTGGAGATGCAATAAAAAGTAAGGGAGCAATACAGGCTTTTTTTATTCCATTTTCAGCAAGAGCCTGCGATGTAAAAGACAAGCAGGCGGCCAAGGCACACAAGCTTATTAACTTTTGATATAAACTACGGCGATCAAATTTGTATAAAGTCATTTTTATTCTTCTCCACCTATACACTGACAAGAGCAATCAACATGCCATTTTTTAGAAATCAGATCTCATTACTTCGATCTGGCACTTCAAAACGAGGAAAACAGCCTTTAAAATCCATTCGGGCGCAAATACGAGGGGTTGCCCCAGATCTAGTTGAACTTTAGAAGCGAGAGGTTTTTGTTATTCATCCTACTTTTGTTTCCAAGTCAATATTTTCTGCTACCGTTGTCATT
>JAYTHU010000138.1:0-1032 GCA_043732305.1 Oligoflexia bacterium | reverse complement strand
ACGGAGATCTTTCGTCAATGCTCAGATCACATATTTTCTGAAAAACTTCAAAGAATTGATTCAATCCCAAATTAATGGCCCTAGGTTAGCGTCAAACTTTTGCCAATACAGAAGGAATAGGACACCTTATTTGAACAAAGTAAACACCAAATAAGGACCTATCGATGGCACGACACTGACCACTGATGATACAAAAGCCGATCAAATTGCATTTCCGCAACATGGAAATCAGGAGGAAGGATCTGGATTTCCGCTGCTTCGGCTTGTACTTCTTCAATCTCTACAAACAGGCAGTGTGGTCGACCTCGCATATGGGAAATTTCAGGAAAGGAAAAAGGAGAAATGGCGCAGCGCGCGACGTGGAAACAAAAACAATATGAGTTGTTCCCAGAAAAAATAACATTGCGAGAAGTTGAAATCTCCAAGAAGCGCGGCTCTAAAGGAAAAATGGTTATTGTAACAACTTTCCTGGATGGAGCTAAATTTCCAAAGAGCAAGCTTTCCAAATTCTAGAAAAAGCGATGGAAAATTGAAGTGGCACTGAAAGATTTAAAGGACACTTTTAAAACGTCACATATTAACGCAAAAACTCCAGAAATGGTCGAAAAAATCATCTAGGCTCATATCCTCGCCTACAATATTCTTCGTTGGCATATGCTAAATGCCGTAATTCTTTTTGGTTCCCATATCGAAAACGTCAGCGTAAAAACAGCGGCAAGAGTTCTGGTTACAAATAAAAATGCAATTCTAACGTCTCAACGATCCAGTCGACCTGCTCTCTTTGCAGCGCTTTACGAACAAATGATAAGCGTTCCAGTTGGAAACAGACCAGGTCGCTCAGAACCCCGTGCCGTAAAAAAAAGGCCTAAACCATACCCAAGATTACTAGGGCGGAGAAGTGATTGGAAACAAACAGCAACTGCTTAACCTAGTGCCATTGATCCATGGGCTCAATGATAGCCGCATTGCCTTCCATGTTCATTACCGCCTCCTTGACTGCCCTAAGCATCCCAAAGCGGTCAGCCTGCCTGC
>JAYTHU010000137.1:0-1033 GCA_043732305.1 Oligoflexia bacterium | reverse complement strand
CTGCCAACGCGACCACGCGACTGGGGGGTTCAGCAAGAAGGTGGACAGACACGCACACTTCTGCACGTGCAAAAAGTACTGCAACCGAGCAGGTGACCAAGTTGTGGGAACACGTATCTGTACTGATGTACGGTATGACACTTTGTTATTCAAAATCGGCCACCGAAGCCCGTCTGATGGTATAGATTGACTCCGAACGTTCGAATTTTTTTTCCGAACGTCCGTCGAACGTTCAGAACAACGAACGCGTTCGGAAGTTCGGAAAAGTTCGGAAGTTCGGCGATTTGAAAAATCACGTTTCGGTAAATTCCGTTCACACCGAAACCAGGATTTGACCACAAGTCGGGTTCTGTGCGCACGCAGTGCGCACGCGGGAAGAAGGACATACATTAGACATATGGGTGTGGCATAATTTAAGTAACTGAACCTTACAAACCAGAAAAAAATCCAATTGAAAAAAACAAAAAACAAAAAACGGAAACCCAAGAAAATCGGAAAATAAACCATAAAAACCTCCAAAATGAAAATCGACCTCATAACTTACGTTCTCCATGAATTCAATGTTCGAACATATTTTTTTACGCTCAATTGTATGAGGAAAAACATCACGGACAACAATCCCATCTCAATACAAGAAAGTATCGTTGTTAGGATCCACTCTCTATTGTCATTTACATTTCTCCTAGAGAGTGTTCCTCACCTTAGATAGACCTTGGAGTCGATCTACCCTTAGAAACCATGTTCCGCCTTAGTTATGTTTACCCCTTAGATTGAGATGTTCACTCCCCTTTTGTCCTCTAGCTAGATTGACACTTCGTATATAAGCACTTGAGAGACGTCCTCTCAAGTACTTCTACCAATTCATGTACTTTCACCCTTTCAATATTCATGAGTCTTTCTTGAGTGTTTTATTAATTGTGTGAATGTGCTTCATTTCGCGCGACCTCCGCCGCCTTCCACGCCATGTACGCGGCCGCCTCCGCCGGCGAGTTGAGCGCCGCGGACACCGCGGCGGCGCACTCGTGCAGGGACG
>JAYTHU010000136.1:0-1037 GCA_043732305.1 Oligoflexia bacterium | reverse complement strand
ATGGGATGAAACTGGGCACTGGAAAATATGGATCAATTTGAACAACTAAGAAGACGAATCGGAAATGGTTGAATTTATTCCCAGTCTGCGTATCTTACGAGGTTTCGGTCCACGCTAGGCATTGCACCTTTCAGGGCGAAGCTTTTAGCTAGGTGAAAAGAGCATCTCACTGTTATCCAAAACTGAATTTGTGCCGACTTCATTTGTTCGTGGGTAAGTTCATGAGAATGAAGGATTCGCCAGATTTCTTGTAAATATTCGAGATTGTCAGCTAGATCTCGAAATTCACTTAAATCCTTCTCCAAATCTGAGGATGTGAACATCACCGCTGCCCAAATTCCAACGATTTCTTGAATATCCCTGCGGGCTCTCGTCACAATTAAATACATTTGTTTTAGAAATAGAGGGTCCTCCATCAATATTTCAAGATTCTTTTTCAAGTAAGGATCATTCAAATTTTCCCATAAACCTGAAAATCCTTTAAATGGTGGTAGGCGATTCAAATTTTCGAGCCTGAGTCGGTTAGTTTTCCAAACTTCACTGTTCAGTTCATACAAGCCCAAATCGTAAAGATTGGCCCCATTTAATGGAGCAATTATTTTTCGAAGAACATCGTTGCTAGCCTGAGACAGAGTTCGGTACGCGACAGTTGAGATCCGCTTCTGCTTCTCAGCTTGGCGACGGCGAAGAAAAAGAGTGAAAAAGTATGCAAGCGAGATGTAGTTGAGGAGACTAACCACACTTTCGAGGAGAAAACTATGACTAACCTTAAATGTGCTTTGAGGACTAATGAAGTCCAGACCAACTGGAGCAAATAGAAACACCAAACCAACTAGAGCAGGTCTAATAAGTTTCCAGTTCCATCTCATTGTGAGGGTTAATATAGAGACTTTTACTTGGAAATTCAGAAGATTTGGGTGTTGGTCAAAGACCGACTTGTGCGCCTTGTGGGATGAAACTGGGCACTGGCAGTCATCAGTACTTCTGGCTCCCAGTACCGTTGATTCTGCAATAATTGAGCATGGGATCACTCGTGC
>JAYTHU010000135.1:0-1037 GCA_043732305.1 Oligoflexia bacterium | reverse complement strand
GCCCTAGTGCAATAGCGAGCTGAGTTTTACCGCACCCCGTTTGACCAACAAGGATTAAATTCTTTTTATACCGGGTCCAATAAATTTGTCTGATCAAGTCAGTTCATAATGTCCTCCGCAAACTGACATCACGATTTCTGATGTGACTTTCTTGCACGCTAAAACACCTGCTTTAATTATTTGTTTTCCGCCACGCAAAATTTTATTGCACAAATAGTTCGATTTCATGAATGCCCATAGGTTTTCAATAGGATTTAATTCAGGGCTATAGGGCGGTAAGAAATGGATCGTTACGTTCTTTGGTACCGTCAAATATGAAGTAGTGTGCCACGACGCGTTGTCGAGCACGAGAATGGCATGCACACCTCTGCCGAGCGTTTTTGAAAAGGTATTTATGAAATATTGCATAAATACGGTCCCAATATCGTCTGCTACTAAGAAGTGCTTCTGTCCAGTCTGGGGGCAAGCAGCACCAAAGATCCAAGCATTTCCAAAGGATATTTGCCGTTCTCTTGTCGGACGTTCTCCTACAGGACTCCACTGTTTGCTCAAGATGCCCTGCTGCCCAAACCTTGTTTCATCCTGGAAAAAGACCTTAACGATTTTTTCCGCATTAAGATTTTTCACATTTTCTATTATTTTTGGAAATTCGGCTTTCCATTCCTGCACAGCAATATCATCTCGCTCAGGATGGACAGGTCTGCATGATTTATAAGAAAAATCTAACCGACGCAAAGTATTATAGACTGAAGAAAGTCCCATGATAAATCCTTTGCTTGAAAACCATTTTTGTAAATCTTCTCCTCGTGCAGGTCTATCATGAGATTGTGATGCAGAAATAACGCTCTTTGCAATTCAGAGTTTTTCATTTGACATGATGGGAGGCCTTCCAGTCCTTGAAATCGCGGAAAGACCTTCAACTCCTAAACACGAAAAAGTGGACGACCACCTCGATATTGATCTTTCGCTACACCCAAGTTCGTCAGCAACATCAACGAGAGTCCAGCCCTCCAATCGCAAAGCAACTGCTTCGAACC
>JAYTHU010000134.1:0-1047 GCA_043732305.1 Oligoflexia bacterium | reverse complement strand
CTATAAAATTGAGCTACTCCAATTGCTATAGTTGGAAAATTCAAGTGGAGAATTATTTAAATATTAACAATCTTGCCCATCATTTGGTGCACGATAGTTATGCAACCTATCGCTCTTTTACATTCAATCCTTCGAGTATCACAGAGAAGCGCTATTGGAAAGCCAAAGCCATTATCTTGGCAAAACCAGAAATAGTTGCTGTTGCTGGTGTGGCTGCTCATGCTCATGGCCCTGCCGTTATCGCAGTTGATGCCTATGGGGAAGATGAACGTGGTGGAGAATTGGAAAATTTAGAAACTTTTTACAAAGATTCTTTCAAATCTTTCGAGTCCGAAAAGAGCAAAGATGAAAAAGATTGGTATCGTGATTTTCTCAAGATTGCCGGTATTTTCGCTGCCTGCATTGACGAACAAATTTGGCAAGATACAAAATGTCAAAAATCGATCAAATTTATGTGGGAGCATCTCAAGAGAGCCACTGGTCAATTAACGACCTCTTGGTGGATGTCAAAACTTAACACTTTCTTTGTTTTGAACATGAAAGAAAATGACAGTCTCACTACTTTTATTGAAAAGGTGTTGACTGCTCATCATGCTATAGTGGAAATAGGTGACAAATCTTTAAAATTTACTGAGCTTCAGCTCATTGCAAAGATTCTATCTGGTGTACCGAACTCAAACCGGTACTACATGCTTCTTCAACAGTTGCATCAAACAGACAAGGCTGTTTTTACTTTGGACCTCGTAAAACAGGCTTTCATTGAAGAAGACAAAAGAATTGAACTCTTGAAAGGCTCTGGTAATCGTGATGGTAATCGTGAGAATCGTGATGGAAATCGTGAAAATCGTGATGGAAATGCCCGTGACTCAAAGAAAGCCGAAGCCAATGCCGTTACCCCAGCCCCGAAGAAGCCATCAACGCCTCAACAGCCTGGAAATCAATCAAAGACTTCATCAAAGCCGAAGAAATGTGAAAACCCAACGTGCCGTATAATGATCGAAGCTGGAAAACATCCAAGTATTGTCAGATGTTCAGCCTGCCACACAG
>JAYTHU010000133.1:0-1050 GCA_043732305.1 Oligoflexia bacterium | reverse complement strand
AAGTTCTGTAAAGCTACTGTTCTACAAGTCTTGTATGACGGGGACATTGCTATTCTCGTTTTTTTTGTTAGATTTGTAAAACTTGCGAGTTTATTACACTTTGCTAATCAATCTCACTCTCACTCTCACTCCCAGATACACTCTCATTATCACTTTCACCCCCACTCTCACCCCCACTCACCTCCTCAACATCATCAAACAGTTGAAAATATAAATAAGTGTTGAAACTTTCGGGGAAGGCGCAATCAGTAAACAATATATGTAATCTTTGAATCCTCTTTGTATATCGTGGGTATGATGCGTCAAAGTCATCAATTGCTTTCAACACCTTGTTTTTGTTATTCTCTTTCTTGTAAGGACAATCGTTTTTTACCCAATCTTTTAAATCTTGAAATCTTGGAAATCTTGGAAAAAGATTGCTTAGATAGACAGATTCCATTTGCGAGACTCAATTGTGAAGTGTGGGGGCACCCGAATCGGAACAAAAGACTTCTCTATCAAACGGCAAAAAGTTGTTTTTGCATTCCAAATAGCCAAATTTGAAATCAGCAATTCAAATTTGGAAATTTAGCAAAAAAAAAATAACGCGATCGCAACGCCAGCCATTGCGAAATCACTACAAAAAGCAACAACAACAAATATGGCTGCTTACCACCAACTGTCTGATTTGCTATTCAGCTTCAAGGAGAAATTGACCGATGCCGAATTCAAAGCTTCTATGGATTTGATGAAAAAGATGTTTGAAGATAAGCACACAGAAGAGGTTAAGGAGTTAAAAAGACAGATTGAGAAGGAGAATGCGACCAAGAAATATTGGTTGGAAGAGATGGAGAAACGCCCAATGGGTAGGAATCCAGAGGAAGAATACGAGGAGGACGACGAGCCCGAAGATCCCAACGCCATTCCTTTTATTATGATGTGTTGGTTAAATACCGATGTTGATTAGCAACTTGTAATAAACTCGCAAGTTTTACAAATCTAACAAAAAAAACGAGAATAGCAATGTCCCCGTCATACAAGACTTGTAGAACAGTAGCTTTACAGAACTTG
>JAYTHU010000132.1:0-1052 GCA_043732305.1 Oligoflexia bacterium | reverse complement strand
GCAAAGGGCAAGGTGTTCGAAGCCTTGCTGCTTTACTTTGCGTTTTCAGTAAATTTCAGTTGCCAATAGTTTTGCCTGCTGTCATTTCTTTGACCGTTTTGTTGACATCTCAAAATTTGTGACTCGGGAATAAAAAAGAATGCCGCCCGACTTTGTATCCTGGCTGTTCCTTTAAATCCAGCAGGCATTCTGCACACCGTAACGCGCATTGGAATCGCCATCAAACCAGACAAAAAAATGAACGCATTACACCCAAAGAAGTTACTGTTGACCAAATGGACAGCCGCAAAGTCAATTGACAAGAATAAGCATTTTCTCGTTTTGAAAGTGATTGAACCTGAGTTACCAGAGACTGTTGTCGAGTGGGTCGAATTGGAAGCGGTGTATTCGAAACAGCTAATCCGCTTGGCTTGGCGAGATTTGCGTGATGCGTCCCAGTGGAAGCAGGGGTGGGTCTGAGCCTGTCTGTAAGGCGTACAGTGTTTTTCACAACTGCCTAAAAGGCGGCCTGCACCTCGAGGGCAATCTTCTATTATCCGAAAGCTGCCAATGTTCTCAACGGCCCGCATTTGTCTATCTGTAACAATAGAGGAGGATCGCCCTTCGCATCAAACGAAATTAAACTTACTGGTTGCCGTTCGGTTACCGTTTCTCGTTGGATTTCATAGAACCGGGATGGATGTTGTTGGACTAGACAGTTTCTTAAGCTATTGATTTATGATAAAGACCCTAAGTTAGACCTGTTTGGACTGTGAAGAACCAATAGTGTGTCGAACGGGGTGCAAGGGGTCGATGGTTCGAATCCTTTCATACCGACCAATTTTTTTTTAAAAGCCTTCGATTGCAGCCGTGGGGGTTTTTTTCGGGTGCTTCCCCGCTACATCGCTCAAATCCTGCCCCTTTGTGGCGGTAGGCAAGAGACTGATTCACTCTGAGAAAAACGCTCGCGAAGTGCAGGCCACACGTCGCCTCGTACCGGCCAGAGGTTTTCGTTCAAACCAGCTCTATGTCTAAAAATCAAAACGCTTGCGTTGATATCGTGTATTTGTGGG
>JAYTHU010000131.1:0-30481 GCA_043732305.1 Oligoflexia bacterium | reverse complement strand
AGCTCCGTCAGCAGCAACCATAGGAGCAGCAACTTCTTCTTTGATGTAAGAACAAGTGACCACGGTGTAGTTTTCAATGAACACTTTAGTGACGCCTTCAGGAACAACGAGTTCTTCCATGTGGATAGAGTCGCCAACACCGAGGTTTGTAACGTCAATGATGATTTCTTCTGGAATCTGAGTAGGAAGACAATCAACTTCAATTTCACGAACGATGGGTGAAACGAGTCCGCCTTCAGCAAGACCTTTAGCTTTTCCAATGAAATGCAGAGCGACTTTGACTCGAACAGATTTAGTCATGTCGATCTCGATGAAATCAATGTGCATTGGCAAACGGGTCATGATGTCACGGTCCCAGTCTTTGA
The DNA here is from genome assembly GCA_043732305.1 of Oligoflexia bacterium. GTDB lineage: Bacteria > Bdellovibrionota > Bdellovibrionia > JABDDW01 > JABDDW01 > JAYTHU01. Next base: position 30,116 of record JAYTHU010000131.1, on the reverse strand, counting down.
TCAGGACGTGCTTTCCGTTGATGGCCGCATCAGCACTTTTCAAGGTGATGATAGCGTTCTCACTGTGTTGTTTGAGAATATTAGAAATAAATTTTGTTTCGGTCTGAATGTTCATATTTTTTGTGCTCGATCCGTAAAGATTCGCAGGCACTAGACCTAGAACGCGCAAACGGCGATTGGGGCCTTTTCCGGTTTCCTTGCGGGAGGTTACTTCTAATTCGACTGTTTTCATGACAACACCTTTCTCACCACGGGTTCGACCGCATGGCTTAAATAAATAACGAGCTCACAGAGTCATTGCCGTGAATTCGTTTGATCGCTTCCGCGAGTAGCGGCGCTACTGACAGCTGTTTGATTTTGCTGCAGCCTTTAGCTTCTTCTGAAAGCGGGATAGTATCTGTAACAACAACTTCTTGCAACTGGCTATCGTTGATTCTTTTTATGGCTGGGCCAGAAAGAACCGGATGAGTCGCACAGGCAGATACCTTTTTTGCCCCATGTCGTAGCAATGTGTCAACTGCTTGTGTGAGAGTTCCTGCAGTATCTATCAAATCGTCCAAGATCAAAGCGTCTTTGCCGGCCACATCTCCGACTAAATTTAGCGCTTCGGCCACATTGGGGCCTGTCCGCCTCTTGTCGATGAAAGCTACGGAGGCGTCTAATCGTTTCGCGAATGACCGTGCTCGTTCCACACCGCCAGCGTCAGGGCTGATAATAACCAAATCGCCTTGCTTTTGTTCCATAAGGTACTGAATGAGCACAGGTTTACTGAATAGGTGATCCACTGGAATATCAAAAAATCCTTGGATTTGTCCGGCATGTAAATCGATAGAAAGGACTCTATCTGCTCCGGCTTTTGTCAAAAGATCGGCCATGAGTTTTGCTGTGATGGGTGCTCGGGGAGCTACTTTTCTATCTTGGCGAGCATATCCGTAATAGGGCATGACCGCAGTGATCCGAGCAGCCGATGCTCTTTTCAAGGCATCGAGAATAATAAAAAGTTCTACGTAACTGTCGTTTGAAGGAGGGCAGGTGCTTTGAACCACAAAAACATCGCATCCGCGGACGTTTTCTTGAATTTCGAGATTGACCTCGCCATCGCTGAATCTTTTGAGACTCACCTTCGCGAGTTCAACGCCGATGTTATTGGCTATGTCCAGTGCGAGCACTTGACTAGAGTTTCCTGCAATAATTTTTAACTTGGACGGGTTAGGACCCGGGAGATCTTTAGCCATAATAGTAACTAACAGATAAATCCCGGGCACTCACTAAAATAAACTAAATTCCTTAGGACTGCGGCGTAAGATTTAGAGAATTCAAAGCATCGCCCCAACCAGTGATGCGAGTGAAATCTAAAGTCTGATATTTTTTGTAAAACTTTTTGAAAGTTTCGTTATCTTTTGGAAGCCACATAGACAGTCCATGGGCGTTGGCAAAAGTAGAAGTTTCCGCATGAGCAATAATCAGACTTGCGAGTTCTGTTCGAACTTGAAGTATGGCTGTTTGAAGTGCGGGAGTCTGGATTTTCAAAGCGTCTATTTGATTCAGAAAATCCGGTAAATCACCGTAATCGTTGTAGTCAAAACTTTGGGTGTTTTGAATCGCCGTGACGACAAGGTTTTTTTGATCGACATTAAGACCCATCACTGCCGTTGCCAAATTCTTAATCGCCGCAAGCAGTCCCACCTGATTGTCGGACTGAAGATCGAGGGCCGAAAAAGTCACTTCAGATTGCTTGTGCTCACCATTGGGAGCGTAGGCTGAGACGTAATTTTTCACGACCATCTTTGCAACATTGGCAGGGGAGTCATCGGCCATTGTGTTGAGATCTAATAAAATCGAATAATAGGGCCAACCTTGGCCAGGTTCGACTTGTTCAGATCCAACGAAATAGTTCACGGCTTTTCTCATCTCAGTAGAAACTTCGGGCATTGCCATCAAGCAGGCGTCACTGCCGTAGACATCAATTTTTTGGCCAATCAAACTTGCCGCTTGGTACATTGCGTTTCCAAGATCAGCGGTGGAAACAAAATTTCCGCTTCTATCATCCCAGCTTATATCAGTGAACCCAAAAACTGGAAATGGAGCATGTATTGAAGAAATATTTGCCGTTCCCATGGGGTTGTAATCCTCAAAATGCCAACCTCCTCCGTGATCCCAGATGGCCACGAGATAATGTTTGGCTGGAAAATGTTCGGCGCCCCATGAAATAAAGTCGACAATGTTTTTGGGGTTTCCCATGTCTACATTATGCATGGTTTGTAAAGTGGGAGAGGTGACGCCGCCTACGCCGGATTCGTTTTTGACCACATAAATTCTTTTGGTAGAATAGGTGTACTTGGGATTGAATAAACTGCTGTTGGGTTCTTGATCTTCCGTGGCCCACTGGACAACTACGTCTACTTTCTCGGTAGAACCAATTCGTTCCATCTCGTTGATATTAAAAGCCCCAAAATTGGATAAATTATTATGACCATTGAGATAAACTAAAACGGTCCAATTTTTTAATTCTGCTCCTTGGGCATTAAAACAAAACAAAAGCATTACTGCTAATATTGCGTGGCGCATTCTGACTCCTCCGTGAGTTCAATTTGCATTTATACATTCGCTCTAGTTTAACATCAGGTGTGCTGCGTAAGAAGCTACACTTGCGAGTTAAAGCAAATCTTGACTTTTGGCTAGTGCCTCAAGCAAGCTTGTGGGCGATGGTTTGGTGGGAATTTCCAAAATTATATTTTGCGTCGATGGCACTTGGTCTCGTTTTTATTTTAAGCGGGTGCACGTCTTCTTTTATTGAAAGCTCTTCAACATTTCCGCCAGGAACAGTATCGACCGACTTCCCCGACTATGATCATTATTCTGAAGTCGATCCCTCTGTCTCCAAACTTCCCACGGAACTGATGGGTGAGACATTGACCTTTTTGGAGAAGATTTTTCAGATGCAGTCTTTCCCCGATATGAAGTGTGGAGGAGGGAGGGTCTTTCAAAAATTTGTAGATATGTATTTCCAGAATAGCGACGGGAAGTCTCCGCAAGTTAGATTTATATGTCTTACTAAATTTGCCGCAACGGATGATCAGATCGAGTGGGTTCTGAGTGATGCTCCCAATGCGATTTGGAAGTTACTCCCGCCAAAAAATCTCTTCAATCTTGATTTCAGTGATGTCGCATCTATTCAAATTTCATCCGACAGTTTTTTACGACTCACTGTGATAGATGCTCGGGTTTTCATCGCCTGGAGTGGCGTGACTTTAAATCTAAGTGCTAAAAGTCTAGCTGGAACAGGTTTCTCGTGGATTCCCGAATCACTGCTCTCATTTGAAGTCGAAAGTATCCAGGCAATGAATGATGGTGTGTACACCATCAACTTGCGGCTCCCATTTGGAATTCCATATGCCTACACAGGCGCTTTAAAAATTATAGCAGCCAAAAACAAATCCATTCGCTTTAAAAACTTGGATTTAGGATCACCCCATGTCCTCTCAAAATAATATTGCTTCATTCGTCTTTTCTCGAACCAAGAATTTCTCGAACAAACCTTGTTTTATAGTCAAAGACTCCAGTGGATTTAGAAGGCCTATTTCGTTCCATGAATTCAATGACCAGGTTTTGAAACTCTCAAGCATTTTGCGTCAGAAGTTTCCACAGCCACACTTCAAAATTGGATTGTGGGGAGAAAATCGCATTGAGTGGGCTGCGATGGCACTTGCGACTTGGCATGCCGGGGGAATTCTAGTTCCGCTCATGCACATTGCGACGGAACAAGAAATTCAAACCATTGTGAATCGTGCTTTGCTAGACGGTCTTTTCATATCGCCTAAGCTTTGGCCCAGTCTTGGGACCAGGCTTGCGGATTTCAATGTGCCATCCATTTACAGTCTTGATTTTATCACTACTCGCGATAGAAATTTGAAGTTCGAAAGTCTCGGCGATCTTTTGCAGCAGAAAAAAACTACTTTCTTGCCGAAGTTTGAGGACACAAAAACCCTCGCGGATGACATTGCCGTTTTGATTTTTACTTCTGGAACCACTGGAAATCCCAAAGGCGTGATGCTCTCTCACGGAAATATTCTCACTAACATTTTAGACACCATTGACGTTGTTCCGAATGGGGAACATGACCGATTTGTCAGTGTCCTTCCGCTATCTCATATGTTTGAGCTTGTGGGGGGATTCACGGTTTGTCATACCAAAGGCGGGTGCATAAGTTTTCCCGACAGCCTTAAGCCTGATGATGTCATCTCCGAACTCAAAGCGCAGAAAGCAACAGCACTTGCATCTGTGCCATTGTTCTTTGAAATTTTGGATCGAACCATCAATGACAAATTAAAAGCTTTGTCTCCCACCATGCAACTGATTCTGGGTTTATTTAAACCGTTGGTGAGAAAATATCCGTGGATTGGAAAAATTATTTTCAATAAAGTTCACGCGGTCTTTGGTGGCTCCATGAAATTCTTTATGTCCGGCGGAGCGAAGATTGATCCAGATATTATTTTGAGATTCAAGAGCCTCGGCATTGATATGTTTCAAGGTTACGGTTTAACGGAGACTAGTCCTGTCATAAGCATTTCCTCTAAAAATCGCGATAAATATGGATCTGTGGGAAAAGTAGTTGATTCCCTAAAAATCAAATTGAGTGATGAGGTGAATGGCGAAGGAGAAATCTGCGTTCAAGGGCCAAGCGTTTTCAAAGGCTATTTTGAAGATCCATTTTCAACAGCCGCGGCTTTCAGCGATGGTTGGTTTCACACTGGTGATGTCGGTCACTTCGATGAAGAGCGTTATCTTTTTCTCACGGGTCGCAAGAAAGATATGATTGTCACCCCAAATGGAAAAAACATTTATCCAGAGGAAGTGGAATATTATCTCAAAACCTCTCCACATTTTTCGGATGTGACTGTTTTGGGTATGAATACGGGGCGCGGAGAATCTGTTCACGCAGTGATTGTGACTACTTTGCCAGAAGCGGAAGTCTGGGCGGAGATTGAACGCCTGAGTGCCAACCTTTCTGATTACAAGAAGGTTCACAGCTTGACTCTGACCACGCGTGAACTTCCGAAGACGGCTACCAAAAAAGTTCGGAAACACTTGCTTCGGGAAATGATTACTAACGGCGAGATGGGGCAGGGTGCAGTTTCCGCGCACGACTTCATTGGAACTCCACTAGATGTTTCGAACCGGGATGAAGCCTGGCTTTTGCAACGTTTGAAATTGATTCTTAAGCGTGAGGAGATCTTTAAAGAACAATCTCTGAAGCATGATTTGGGATTAGATTCGCTGACGTTTATGGAATTGATATCAACGGTTGAAACTCACTTTGTGATTCGTGTGGAAGATTCGGAATTCGAGAAAATATTAAAAGTTTCTGATCTTTTGGATTTGAAAAAAAGAGGGCGTGGTTCCGTGAATTTAGAATTGGAGAAACCAGTTGCTAAGATTCAGTCTTTTGATTTCCATTTGAATAATTCGAAAAGTATGAATTTTATGCGGCCAATTTTTAATTTCATATTTCTAAAAATTATTTTTAAAATGTTTTTTAGATTGTCAGCCACTTTTGATGAATCTATTTGGAAGAAACGAAGTTTTATTCTTACTCCTAATCATTCCAGTCATCTTGACTTACTGACGCTTTTTGCAGTGCTGCCGCTGAAGCTTTGTAATTCCACATATGCTGTTGCCGCGGATGATTACTTTTTTGACCATCCTCTGAAGTCCTTTGTGGTGAGACTACTTTTTAATGCCGTGCCGTTTAAAAGGAAAGCTCGAGTGGAAGACAGTTTTAAAGTTTGCGAAGAAATTTTGGCTGAAGGCGGAAACTTAGTTATATTTCCGGAAGGTACGAGGTCTTCCGATGGAAGAATTCATGAGTTCAAGCCTGGCGTTGGCCGATTGCTCGCGGGAAAAAATTCGGTCGCCATTCCCACTTATATCAAGGGTGCTTACGATGCTTTCCCTAAAGGGGCCAGTTTCCCCTCGGCTAAACCAATAGAAGTTCACTTCGCTTTACCTCTTGGCTTCATCGATCAAACCGAGGATAAAAATTCGTATTCACGCATCGCAAAGCTGATTCACCAAGATGTAGAGAGTTTGGCTCATAAGTATTTGAACATATGAATTGGGAAGAAGTTTTTGAGAAGAAAATCACTGAAATTTCTAATGAAAGCGCGGATCCAGCTCATGATCTCTTGCATTTCAAAAGAGTCGTTGCGACGGCGAAAAAATTAGCAGCTCAAGAAAATGCAAATGGCGGAAATGCAAACTTGGAAATTGTCGTTCCTGCGGCTTGGCTCCATGATTTTGTCATCATTGCTAAAAATGATCCAAGAAGATCTATCGCTTCAAAACTTTCTGCTGAGGGAGCTATAAAATTTTTGAGATCGATTGATTATCCAGAGAAGCACTCCGGTGCCATTGCACACGCCATCGCGGCTCACAGTTTCACTGCAAAAATCACCGCCGAAACTTTGGAAGCCAAAATTGTTCAAGACTCAGACAGGCTTGATGGTTTGGGTGCGATCGGAATTGCCAGAGTTTTTGCTACGGCGGGAATTTTAAAACGCCCATTCTACAGTTTGACTGATCCGTTTTGTGAAACTCGAGAACCTAATGATTCGAGCTTCACCGTCGATCATTTCTACAAAAAACTTTTCAAGACTGCGGAAAGTTTGCAAACCTCGAGTGGAAAAAGAGAAGGCGTCAAGCGAGTGCAATCGATGAAAAATTATCTGGAAGATCTCGCACAAGAAATTTAATTCGTCTATTCACGGCTGTAGCGCCATAGAAGAAAGCCCAAAGTTGCATGCGCTGAGCTGATTCGAAAGTTTCACCGTGGAAACCTGCTAGATCATCCCGTTAGATTCAGCCCATTCTACGCTGCGGATGATGGCTTCTTTTGGAGAGCTGACCTTGAGTCCTAGTTCGTTCTTGGCCTTACTGTTATCGAACCAGTGATAGAGAGAGCCAATCATGGCCGACTCAAAAGAAAATTTTACGGGCAGTCCACATTTTGCCATGAGCTTTCCTGAATAAAAAACTCCTCTGAGTAAAGCTTTTGGTAATTTTTTTGTTGGAGGCACAGAGCCTCCAGCTTTTGCGAAGGTTTCAAAAAGCTCAAGCACTGAAATATTTTCTCCACCCAAAATATATCGTTCGCCAGATTTTCCTTTTTCAAGAGCTAAAATATGTCCTTCAACTGCGTCTTCGATGGCAATAATATTCACGCCGCCGCTTGGATAATAGGGTAATTGTCCACGAGCCACTTTCAAATATTTCAATCGCGAACTTTTCACTGCATCACCAGCACCAAACATGGAGCTAGGATTAACCACCACGGCATCGAGCGATCCCGCGCGGGCTGCAGACAACACAAGTTGCTCGGCGTTATGTTTAGTTTCAAAATAGCCAAGATCAAGCGCTCGCAGATTATATTTTGATTTTTCATCGAGAATTTCTCCGTGAAATCCTGCCCCAATCGCCACCGTGCTACTGGTGTGAATTAATCGTCGCACTTTAGTCATTTGGCAAGCCTTGATCACATTGGCAGTTCCTGCAACATTGACGGTTTCCATTTTTGTTCGGTCGAGGTGTGAATAAGAAACCAGTCCGGCCACGTGGAAAACAGCCTCTACGTTTTGCGTGGCCGATTTTAAACTTTCAAAATCAGTGATATCGCCGATGAATTTCTCAATTTTCAATCCCTCGAGGGAAGTGAGATCACTCTCTGAACGATGCAACATTCGGACATCGTAGCCTTTTTTTATTAATGCTTTAGTGACCCAACTTCCTAAAAATCCGTTGGCACCGGTGACCAATACTTTCATCTGAATTCTCCTGGACTCCTGTTTTTGGCCTAAATGAACTAGAATAAGAAGATGAAAAAACAAAATTTAACTTACCTTATTCTCTTTTTGGCTGTCAATATCGTCGGCAAATCTTATGCGATGAGTGAATGCTCAGATGTTTCGAACGTTCATCTTAGGCTTTCGACTCACACTTCAAATATTGTGAACGCAGCGAACACTCGCACTTTACGTGGTGGAGTGTACCAGAAAAAAGAATTGGTTTGCGCCGGTGAACACTGTGCAATCAAACTCAGCAAAGAAAAGCGCACAGTTTATGAACCCGGACATCCTGATGCGGACAGACGCGGGTATGTGAAATATCCGGCGATTGATATTAGAGAAGAGTTTGCAGAAGTTTCAAAAGCCGCCGGTGAACTTAAAAACTTGGCCTTCAAAGGGTCATGTCGAACCCAGATTTTAAATGCCGCGGAAGATGTGATTGTACAATATGGTCACAGTCATATTCTGAGCGATGTTTTTAAATATTCTAAAAACCACACCCTGGTTTCTTGGGCGCGCACTTATATGAATGGCAAAAAAGAGATGTTTGATTTTTCTAATCGATTGACTGATCGAAAACTAATCACTAGTGCTTTTTAGAGAGTATAAGCCACGCCAAACCCAGTGGTGATACCAGCATTGTAAACATTGTAGTTGCTCATGACGGGCAAGAGACCTTGATAGCCGGTGACGTCTAGAATCAAGTGCAATTGATTATTCACTTTTAAAGAGTAGCCAATTCCAAGATCGAGCGCGACATCAAATGCGTTGATCGTTCCGTAGCGAAAACTCGTCAAATTATAATTCCCATTGCTAGAATAGTTGCTTCCTGCAAGGTACAGGGGGATAGCTCCGCCTTTGATGTAGAGTGAAGATTCCTCTTCGCCACTGGCAAGCCATTTTCCATTCAAGCTTAAACCTAAATAGTAGCTTGTGAGAGAATCATAAAATCCATTGACCTGATTGGCAGAGAAAGAGTTTAACTGATTCTGACCAGTGCCGGAACCGAATTGCAAAAAGGACACGCCCACTTCTAAAACTAATTTTGAACTATTAAGTAAATTTAAATCCATGCTGAGGGTTCCAGAAATGCTATTTTTTGTAGCTTGAGTGGTGCTCTGAGGAACCACACTGCTGGAGTCGGCGCCATCATAAATTGAGAATGTCATTTGTGGCATTGCCGTAATTCTTAAAAAAGTGCTCGATTGCTTTCTTTCTTCAAGTTGGCGCGGAAGTCTGTAAACCGATGCTGGAGTGTCTTCGTTCGCTGCCACGACTTGTGGAGCATAGCCGGCGCGCTGTTTTTTTACGGAGTTTGCAGGACGTAGCTGAACCTGAAAAGTATTGATCTCACTGCTGAGTTCATTTGCGATAGCATCGGCATGAACATAAGAAGACCACGCGACCATTGAAACTGTGAGACTCAAAAACACATTTAGAGATTTCATAATCCCCTCCTGACTTAAGTAATAGCAAGTCTGAGACCATGGGGATTGACCAGCTACCAGTGGAGTGCAGATGGGATCGAATTTAGCCAAGTTTCAGGTGATTAGCCGACTTATGACAACGTAGGCAAGTCACGTGACTAGTGATTGGTCAGCGGATTGCCTGGCGAATGAGATAGAACCAAAAGGCCCGCAAGTATCGCAAGCATCATCACGCTGAAGCCAAGATGAATTCCCTCTGTTTTGGTTTTCAGTCCGCGTATGGAGGCGCTGAGTGGCCCCTCCGCTCGTGAAACTCCTCTTAAAACCAAGAAAACAAACGGAGCCATGATGATTCCTGCAATGAGAATCAGGGGTTGTTGCATGACATAAGCTAAAATTAAAAGTAACCCAAAACTGGTGAGATAATTCCAAATAAGGAAATTTTTGGCAGCACGGAATCCCACAGTTTTAGCAAAAGTTTTAATTTTGCGGCTGGTATCAAGCGGAATGTCTTGAAGGTTATTGGCGTGGAGTGCCCCTTCGGCTAAAAATCCAAAAAAAATGCCGGCCACTAATGTTGCTAGACTCAATTTATCAAAAGTCGCGAGTGTGATTCCGACCATCACTCCTGGTCCTAGTAAAGCAACGACGGCTCCGTCACCAAGGGCTCGATATTTTAATTTAAGTCTTCCGGAATAACCACCGGCTCCAATAATAGCCACCGCGCCTAAAATTCCAATTTGCATCGGGCTTTTTATTAATGCCGGGATTCCAAACAGAACCCCAAGAACAAGAAATAAAATTCCCGCCTGCTTCAAGTGATTTGCAGGAATCCAAAGATTTTGAATCACTCCACTTCCGCCGGTGCCACGAGTGCCTTGGAAATCTGCAAAATTAAAAAGGCGCATATGATCATCATAGTCATTGAGAAAATTCACGCCAATATGCAGCGCTAAAACGCCGGTGATTGAGGGCCAGAAAATCCACCAGTCGGGAGTAAAATCTAAAAGTAATCCAATCAAGAGAGCGATTAAACAAGGATTGATCGAAGAAGAAAGGCCAATGGGACGCGCAGCTCTGAGCCATCTAAAGAAAAAATTTGGTCGATGCCATTTGGATTTCGGTAAAACTTCGAAAGCAATTCGGACTGGAACGTGAATGCTATTGATGGGATCAAGCGGAATGTGTTTGAAAATCTTCAGGCCATCTTTTGAAGGACGTCTAAAATCTCGTAAAATAGATTTCAATTCGGGATCAAGAATTTTAAAAATCTTTATTTCAGAAGGTTGATCTAATCCTGCAATCAAGCCTTTCATTTTATTTAGCTCGTTTGATAAGCAGATCGGCAACTTTAGAAAGTTTGTCGGAACTGCCGGAAGAAATTTCTTTGACGTTTTCTTTTGCGCGAATCAAATAGGCGAGTGCACGATTTTGAGTCGCTTGCACGGCCGCTTGGATGTCCACCGTCAGATCAAAGCCGGGAAATTTACCGTTGCCATTTGACTGGTCCAATAATTTGTCACGTTCGGCTTCATCGGAGACCATGATTTTTTCAATCCACTTTTTACCAAGCGGAGAAATTTCAGCAAGTTCAACACTCACCGAATTCATCAAGCCTCTTTTTAAATCGTGGAGGCGAGGTTTTCCAATATCAGCTTGCAGAAAATCCAAAACGTCATCTTGCAATTGAAATGCTAATCCTAAATTTCGGCCATACTCTTTGAGGCTTTCGCAGACATCTGGCGAACTCGCCGCAATAAGTGCCGGCACTTCGCAACACCACATAAGTAAGCTTGCGGTTTTTCTTTCAGCAATCGTCAGACTCAATTCGCGGGAAACATCCGACTTATTTATGATGCTATGCTGGAGCCATTCACCTTCGACAAGCCATTGAAGGGTTTCTGACAATCGACTGTTGGCGACGTAATGTCCAAGCACACTCAATTCGTACATGACGTGTGCGAGCAAAAAATCACCGGACAAAACAGCTTTGTAATTTCCGTAACGCTGCGGCACTGAAGGTTGTCCGCGTCTAGTGGTGGCTTGGTCAATGACATCGTCATGGAGCAAAGTGGCCGTGTGAACCAATTCTGCGGCACGCGCATAAGGTTTTATTTTATCCGCCGAAACGCCTAAAATCTGCGCACATAAAAATACAAGTGAGGGTCTGAGGCGTTTACCGCCAGATTTCCAAACTTCATTAAGAACTTGTGAAAGCGCAGGAATATGAGGCGGTGGATTTTTGAGAACGTCTTCATCTAAAAGGCCGAGATCTTTTTTGACAGAGTTCCATACTTCCGCCGCAATATCTTTTGCTGACATTTTGGATTCAGTTTGTGGAGTGGTCACTTCTTAGCTTGTTCAGAGGGGCAAGGATCTTTTTCAGTGCAATCACGATCGATGCCAGTGAAGCCGAAAACGACAGGACGAGTTTTGGGAACGCCCCACATTTCGCTGGAATGCTTGAGTTCAGTTTTATCGTTGTGACCGGCAACCCAGTTGGTGCAACTGGAGAGAAGAGCCAGGGTCACAAAACCAAGTGCTGTCTTAGCCAAATGAGATGAAAACTTTTTCATAAATCCAATCCTCTCGCGGTCATTTTTTACTGATTCAAGAGCCAAACCCTATCAGGTTTTGCCCAAAAATCCAAGAATGAAGAATAATAGCCCGCCAAGGCCAAAACCGAGGCTGACATACCAAAATTTACGCCTTCGACTCAACGCCGAAATAGCCCCAATAGCGATGGCCACTTGGAAGAAAGTCACTGATTTTGAGAATGTATTATGGAGTTTCAGATGCTTTTCGGACTCTTCTTTAGTTTCTTCAGCAAGCTTTTTGGTTTCTTCTTGTTGTGACTGATATTCTGCTAATTTCTTATCATCTTTGATTTTTTGTGGCGCATATTTAGCGCCCTGGAGTTCCTGCAGCAACTGTCCTTTGGTGGATAAGAGCGAGGCTTTGATTCCCTTGGCTTGATAGTAAGACCAGTGATCGGAAGATTGTATTTGGCTGATCATCGCTTCATTGACGTGATGACCAGACATGAGCGCGGCGATTGCGGCTAATACCGCAAGGATCGCGGAACTTAGCGCAACTTGGGAAATCCATTTTTCTCCCGAATGTTCAGCTGCGTGCTGTAAATGCTCTTGTGATTGCTCGAGTGGGACTTCAATTTCTTCCATGTATTCTCCGGAAATTATTTGTGTTCTGATTCTAATGAGGTCTAAGCTTAAAGAAAAGGGGAAATCTAAAAACAAATGGATATTCTAGTCAAGGATGTGACGGTTTCTCTCGGCGATTCCGGGGATTTAAAAATTCCTGAGTGGAGTTGCAAATCTGGCGATCATATTTTGATTCGCGGACAAAGTGGGCAAGGTAAAACCACATTCTTGCATCTGCTCGCAGGTCTCCTTATTCCTAAAACGGGACAAGTCACGCTTGCTAAGACAGTTATCAATCATATTTCCGAAACCCAACGTGGTTTTGTTCGCAGAACTCTCATGGGAATCATTTTTCAACGGTTGAACCTCATTGATTACATGAGCGTCTATGAGAATGTCGCGCTTGGATTTTTTCCACAAACTCCCGACTTTAAAACAGTTCAAAAAATTTTAGAAAAAATTCAGATGGAAAATAAAATAGAAACCCGAGCTTCTGTTTTAAGTCTCGGCGAACAGCAAAGAGTTGCTGTCGCTCGAGCCGTGATTCACAAACCTATTCTGATACTGGCGGATGAACCCACTTCTAGTCTTGATGATCGCAACTCAGACTTAGTGATGCAGACGCTGCTTGAGTCTGCACAAGGGAAAACAATGATTGTGGTTTCTCATGATCATCGATTAGAGAAATATTTTAAAAAAATCATCGATTTCAGTGAGGTCATAGCTTAAATGACACCTTGGGAAATGGCCTGCACTCATCTGTCTCGCAAGCGCGCACTCAGTGTGATTTTGCTTTTGTCCTTGGCTTTTTCGGTGGGTGCGGCGGGTTTGCTCTTGCGCATTTACGCTCTCACGCAATCGCGTTTTGATTCTCTCGCTCGGGGCGGAGATGCGATCATTGGTGCAAAGGCAGGGGGAATTGAAATTCTTTTGGGAAGTCTCAATTTAGAGGCAGAAAATCCTCGTCCGTTGCCGTTCAATTTGTTTCGCTCACTTCGTTCAGGCCAAACTGTTCAATTTGAAGATGGGGCACAAGTTCCAACTTCAAGTTTTGTGGAAGCAGTGATTCCCCTTTTATTTTTTGGTCACGCGGATAATTTTAAAGTCATTGGAACCGATCTTACTTTTTTCAATCGACCACAAAGCGCCGACTCACTTGTTATTGATTCCGGAAGATATTTTTCCGACGGTGGATTAGGCCAGCTCGATGAAATTGTTGTGGGCCGTGACGTGGCCGCTCGAAAACATTTAAAAACTGGGGATACATTGCACGTGCGCATGGATGATCCTCAAGGTCATGCGTTGAGTGACTCAAAAGATTTCACAGTAGTTGGAGTTCTTAAATCTTCCTCAAGCGCATGGGATCGCGGTATTTATGGATCTTATCAAGGTGCTTTTGCTTGGTTTACTGAACGTGGAAAAACTCACCCCATTTGGAAAGAAGGAATTTTTAACTACTTTCTTCTGTACATGAAAAAAGGTTCAGGACCGGTCCAGTTTCAAGAAAGTTTTGGCGCCATGCAATCATTGGTGAATGATCGCACTGTGGGACAAATTATTTCTGTCGAACAGGAGCGAAAAAATCTTTCGCAACTCACGGGATCTGGCGGAGAGCTCGGTCTATTTATTATAAGTTTTATTATTTTACTCAGTGCACTTTCCGTTACCGGAATGATGATGATGCGCTACGAAGGTATGAGACTACAAACAGCTGTCATGCGCGCAATGGGATTTTCTGCGCAATACTTGTTGATGTGGCTGATGTACGAAGGATTTATTTTAGCCGGAATTTCTTGTGTCATTGGAGCATTGTTTGATCTGATTTTATTCTATCCAGTTGTTTCACTCTTAGGGCACGCTCTTCCAGACACCGATATTTATTCCGTGAGTTTACTTATGAGTTCTCCCGTTTGGATTGCTGCCACGCTTGCCACGCTTTTTGGAATTTTATTGCCATTTCGAAGACTATACAAAATGGATGTACATTCAGTCCTTAAAGGTTTGTAATTTTCTCGGTTTAATAAAAATAATGACATAATTTAAAAATGCAGTGATCTTTTCGTTGGGGGATCACAATAAAATGAAAAATTTAATCGGAGTCGTATTAATATGAGTCTTGCTATTTCCTTTTGTAGCATTCGGCCAATCTAACATTTCTGATCTAGATGATGACAATGGTCCGATGCTTTCTGCAATTCCGGATACAGAAACCGTTTACGGAGATCCTGTTGCTGGGGTAGGAAATCTTTTGGCACCCCCTCAGGCCATTGGCAAGCATGGCGCTGGAAAACTTGTGAGTGCCATCAGACTTCCAGACGCAGGGATCGGTTTTCAAATTCATAGAGTGGAAGGGGGAACCTCCGAAACTCAAATTGATAAGATGAATGTTTGGGGAACCACCTTACTTGTAAGTTTTGTGGAATGGTTATCTGCAGCCTTAAATAAAATTTATCAAGAGAGACCCGTGCTTTCAGTGGCGACTCTTTCCAAGCGTTCCGGAGGGGCATTTTCTGATCACGGTCATGCCAGTCATCAAAATGGTTTAGATGTAGATATTGGTTATCCAACGTTGAAAAATGAAAATGAAAAACCGTTTCCTAATTTTATTGTCGATCGTCAAGTTAGTCCATTGATAGATCAAGAGAGTTTTTGGACTGCCGCTAAAATTTTGGGAGCTCAGGAACAAGTTGTTTTGATTTTTGTCGATTCTGGAGTGAAATCGGCAATGTGTTCTTATGCGAAGAAAATTAGCGACTATTCCGCAAACTCTGACTCTCCTAATTTTCAAGCACTCATGAAAATGCAGCCTTGGAAAGGTCATAACAATCATTTTCATTTGCGATTGCAATGTCCTTCGACAAGTTCTCAGTGTGTCAAAGCTATTCCAATTTCTGTAAATAAGGGGACTGGCTGCTAAGAAGTAGCTGTCCTAAGCGAAACTGCTTTTGTGAAGTGTAATCCTTAGGAAACCAATCTTGAGTTTCAACTAAGTTAAAACCGGTTTTTCTAGCTAGCCGCTCGGAAATATTAAATTCCTCGGCGGTCGGACTGGAAATCAAAAGCAAGCTTGATTCTCCTTCAAGAAGTTTTCGTGCATGACCAAAAATAATCTCAGGCTTAAATTCTTTGGCCGGTAAACCCCAATTCAGTAGAGGTTCCATCGTCACAAAAGGATGCAGAAGTAAAATCACGTCCATTTCGCTTTTAAAATCAAGAAAATCTATAGGTCTGAAATACCCATTAGGAATTTTACGAGCATAATAGTTTCCATAGTCGGCCCTCGAATGAAGATTCGAAAATCTTCTGAAGGCGTCAATTTCAATTCCGTGAATTTCTGGCTCGAAGCCAAGTTCTCGAAACACTCGGTCCAAAACCGGAGCGATTGAAAATGTTCTAGTGCCAACATCTGCAATGCGTAATTTTTTAATCGATCTGCCTGAAAGATGCTTTTTCCAGTCAAAAGCTTTCAGGAACACCTCCATCTCATCTTGGAGTTTCACTGCGAGCGGGTGAGTTGTCTCTTTTTCGTTAATAGGAAAAGGGATTCGAAGTTGAGATCGCAAGAAAAAATCAATGGTGTTTTTTATGTTTAGAAAGCCCACTCACTTTTCCTTCCGGGATTGGCATCATTAGAAACGCTGGGAACTCAAAAGACTCATCGGGCTTTGTACGGCGCAGATAATTGATGATGTTTCTGGAGACGAGCTTCACGTAACTGCGGGTTTCTTCGTAGGGAATTTCTTCGATAAATATCGTGGGATCGACATTGTATCGGTTAGAAACCCAAGAGCGTGCGGCATCAGGACTCGCGTTATATCCGGCAGTGGCCAAAATAAAATTGCCATTGAACAGTTCCCAATAACTTTTTAAATGCTTGGTGCCCAATGAAATATTTAATACCGGGTCAAATAGGTCGTCCCGCGAGTGATAAGCTATTTCATTTTTCTTAGCTATTTGCTTCGCGATATCCGGAAGAAGCTGCATGAGGCCGGTGGCATCGGCTGGCGACTGAGCTAATGGATTGAAAAGTGATTCTTGTCTAATGATAGAAAGGACGTATTCTTTTGATAGCCCAGCTTTTTCACTTTCTT
This sequence comes from Oligoflexia bacterium, assembly GCA_043732305.1. GTDB lineage: Bacteria > Bdellovibrionota > Bdellovibrionia > JABDDW01 > JABDDW01 > JAYTHU01. The sequence continues at coordinate 13,596 of JAYTHU010000131.1, read as the reverse complement.
GCGCAATAATGTTTTCATAAAGAATTGGAAACAAAAGCGCTAAATTACTTTTTGAGAGTTCGGTTTTTAGCTTGTTAGGAAGTGCTGAGATTTTAAGAAAAGCTATGCCGTAGGCCTGAGCAAATCCATACAAAGGTAAAATATCATTCCAATGATCAGAGTTTTTTTCCTCAAGTGGCAATTCCTCTTGAAGCATGGCCGTCGCCAATTTCCAGTCTAGAGTTTTAGTGAGACAATCAAAGAGCTTTATATTGAATGTCGAAGGTGGATAGGCTTTTCCAAGAGAAAGTTCCGGCAGCGTAGGAATCTTTTTCCCCAACTCTCGATACGCCAGGAATGCGTAATATCCGTTTGGATCTTCTTGAATCACTTTTTCAAAACTTTCCTTGGCTTGAGCGGCATTTTGCAGAGCTCTGCCTTTCCAATACCATGCTTGAGAACGTTTCCCTTGGTCTACGTCGGGGTCGCTTAGAATTGTGTCAAAAATAATATTTGCTTTAGAGAAGTCGGCATTTTTAAATTCTAGCCATGCCATATTCCAAAGATAAGGATTTTTGTCAGTAGGCAATTGCGATGCGATCTTTTCCAGTTTTTTAATCGCGGCGGTTTTATTCCCCTCTTCCTCATCCATTCGGGCTCTTAAATAATCAAATTCTGAAAATATGAACGGGGTTTTGATGATTTTTTGAACTCGATTCAAGTTTGCTAAGGCGGCTTTTGTCTTATGATCCGTCCAGAGTGCGCGGGCCGCAGTCACCGTGCTGCTCGCTAAACTCTTTGCCGAGAATTCATTGGGATACTTTTTATATCTCTCTATATCCAAGTTCATTATCTGTTGGCTTAAGACCTGTGCACCTTTTTTGTCTTGCTGCATTTTGTGAGCGATTTTTGAAATTTCTAAGCTACGTTTTTTCTGCTCAAAAGTAAGAACCTTGATTTTTTTGAAAGCACGAAGAATTTTATTTGAGAGATCCGCATCATTCGCATTCACTGCGTCTTGAGCTGCATACAAAAAATAGTCGGTAGACTTAAAGCTTGCGATTGGCGTGAAGCGTGGAGAAATCTCCGCCAATTTCTTTGTTATTTTTTCTTTTGATTCTAAGGGTAAGTTTTCCCCGGCAAGTGCTTCCTGGAGAATTTTCTCCTTTTCTTTTTTATCTGTCATGAGACTGACTCCGTCAAGCAACATGTCCGGATCTAGAGTAAGAGACCAAAGCTTGAGTTTGAGAGCGCTCTGCAACCACTTGTGAGACTTTTCTGAAGCGCCATTGCGTTCGAACCAAGCGGTGATTTTAAGAAAAAGATCTTGGTTCTGCTCAGGCGTGAATTCACAGTAAAGATTTATCTTGAGAAGAGTCACGGGGTAATAAGGGTTTTCCGCGTCTTTAAAAGTTTCAACGAGGTTTTCGCAAGCGTCTTCAAAAAGTTTAGTTTGTTCTTCGTTGCGTACTCTAAATTCTTTTGATGGCAACCGAGGGATTGGCCTGAGATCATGGCAACTGTTGGGTTCGCTTGAAACTGCGGAGTTAGGAACGGCCTCGTTCGAAGTTTTCCAATACTTGGCCTCGCAGACTTCTCTGACCCCAAATATGAAGGAAAATATTAAAATCACCCGCCTAAATTTCAAGATTTTTTGATTTCTTGCCAAAGTTCTTCTTTCTGCTGTGTCGTCATTTCTGCAAAAACGAGATTTTGCTTTTCTGCTAAGGCCAACATTTTTTCGAAACGTTTTTCAAATTTTAAGTTGGCATTTCGAGCTGCGGTTTCAGCATCAAATTTTAAATGTCTGGCAAGTTGAGCGAGTACAAAGAAAACATCGCCCATCTCTTCTTGGATTTCCGGAAGCTTCCCAATTTCGATGGCTTCTTCTAATTCAGTTACTTCTTCATGCAATTTTTCTAAAACTTCAGAAGGTTTTGTCCAATCGAATTTGAGAGTCTTTGTTTTATCGCCAATTTTCTGTGAGCGCTGAAGAGAGGGGAGTGCCAGAGGAATATCAAAAGTTTTTTTGGGCTTATTTGCGGCCTTCTTTTCGGCCTTTTTGATTTCGTCCCAATTCTTTATCACTTCATCAGAATCCTTAACCTGAGTTGCCGCAAAAACGTGTGGGTGGCGTCTAATCAATTTTTCGCTGACGCCATCAATGACTTCGGCGAGAGTGAATTTTCCATCACGCGCACCAAGTGCAGAATGGAAAATGGCTTGGAACATGAAGTCCCCAAGCTCTTCTTTTATTCCGGCTGAGTCTTCCATTTGGATGGCTTCAGCAAGTTCATAAGCTTCTTCGATGGCATAAGGCGCGAGAGTTTTATGAGTCTGTTCACGATCCCAAGGGCATCCTCCAGGGGCTAACAGCTTTTCCATGACATCGACCAGTTTTTGGAGACTCTCTGAAGAATTAATTGACACGCCGTGACTCCGATCATACAGGTATAAAGATGAATCTTAGACAACTCAGGTCCAATCAACAACAAAAAACCAAACCCATAAGCGCAGGCAAATGAGAATTCTTTTTATCAATTACACACGGGCTAAGATTTCCAAAAAACGCAATCAAGCCACGATCGATTATTTAGCTGATAAATTTAAAAACAATAAAATTTTGAAATCTAAAATTTCTCGTAATATAGAAATTGAGGATATCAGCATTGTGTTTGTCAGCGTCAAGCAATCCCGATTCGTGAATGGCAAATTTAGAAAGAAAGACTATGCCACGGACGTTTTGAGTTTCACTGCAGATGAGAATGGAATGGGGCTTGGCGAGATCGTCATGTGTCCCAAGGTTCTGGAAAAACAGGCGAAATCTAATGGGCATTCATTTAATTCTGAGCTTCAGTTGATGTTGATCCATGGGTTTTTGCATTTATTGGGTTATGATCACGAAAAGAGCTTGAAAGATGAGCGTCAAATGATGAAAATCCAAAATGAATTACAAGTCGCACTCACAAAAAGGTTTTAAAAATGTCTATTGCTGCAGAAATGTTTGAAGTAAAAACTCAGGTCGAAAAACTCAAGAGCCGTGTGAGTGATCTACGAGGTTATCTTTGACGTCGAGAATAAACGTCAGCGCCTCATCGAAATAAATCAACTTACTGAACGTCCCGAAATTTGGAACGATCAAAAGCAAATGCAAAAACTCCAAAAAGAGCGCTCTGCAGTTTCTCGTGCGCTTGATGCCTTTGATCTTTTTTCCTCTACCGTTGATGATTCAACTGTGCTTTTAGAGCTCGCCACCGAAGGCGCCGATGAAGCCAGCTTCAATGAAGTTAAAGAGCTAAACGCGAGCGCTTTAAAAATGTCTGACGATCTTGAGCTCAAAAAAATGCTCAGTAATGAAGCCGATATTAATAGTGCTTACCTCACAATCAACTCCGGTGCCGGTGGCACAGAAGCTTGTGATTGGGCAGGAATTTTGATGCGCATGTACACTCGTTGGGGTGAGCATCATGGTTATAAAGTTGAATTGATGGACATGACTCCCGGCGAAGGCGCGGGAATTAAATCTTGCACCATGAGCTTCGAAGGTGAATATGCCTTTGGATATCTCAAAGCTGAAAGTGGAGTGCATAGACTAGTTCGTATCAGTCCATTCGATTCAAATGCCAGACGCCACACAAGTTTTGCGTCCATATTTTCTTATCCCGAAGTAGAAGATGACGTTGAGATAGAAATTCGCTCCGAAGATCTTCGTATCGACACTTTCCGTGCGGGCGGCGCCGGCGGACAGCACGTTAATAAAACGGAATCAGCCGTTCGAATCACACACATTCCCTCTGGAATTGTGGTTCAGTGTCAGAATCAAAGATCTCAGCACTCGAATAAAGACAAAGCGATGAAGATGCTCAAAGCCCGCATGTTCGAAAAAGCTTTGGAAGAAAAAAACAAAGAGCGCGATAAAATGAATTCGGTCAAAAAATCAAACGAATGGGGCTCGCAAATTCGAAGTTACGTGATGCAGCCTTATCAATTGATCAAAGATCATCGTACGGATTATGAAACCAGCCAAATTCACAGTGTTATGGATGGAGATTTAGACGGTTTCATTTACGCTTATCTTAGGTCGCAAAGTGTTTGAGCTTTGGCTCACCCTAAGATTACTAAAAGAAGGTAAATCACAGTTTTTGAATCCTGTTTCATGGCTCGCGGTCACAGGTATGGCTCTTGGTGTGGCCACACTCATTATAGTTATGGGTGTGGTCAGTGGTTTTGAATCGACTTTAGAAAACGCCGTCACCGATGTCACTGGTGACATTTTGCTTATTCGTCGCGGAGAACCACTCGATAATTTAGATATTCTGATGCCAAGACTAAAAAAAGTCGCACCACAAATAGTTTCTGCCACACCATTTGTGCACGTCGAGGGAATGCTCGCGCACAAGGGGAAAGTCGGCGGGATTGTGATTCAAGGACTTGATCCGGGGAGTAGTCAGAAAACTTTAAATCTAAGTGGGCGAATCAAAGAGGGAACCTTTGACCTAGGCACTGGAAATGAAGAAAATCCTCCCGTTCTTATTGGTAAAGGCTTGAAAGAAAAAATGGGAATAAATGTGGGAGACATAATAAATATTGTGCTTCCTAAAAATAGTCCGACTGCAAAAGTGACCGGGTTTGTTCCGCAACTGAAAAAATTCCTAGTGGTTGGAGTGGTCGATCTCGGAATGTACGAGTTTGATTCAAGATTTATTATTACTTCCGCCAGAGCTGCGCAAAAACTAGCCGACAAGGGACCCTTTTATACTGGTTTACGGTTGAAACTTTCTGATTCGCATCTGGCCCCTCAGGTGAGTCTTGCCCTTTCTGCAGAGATGGGTTTTGGATATTTGATTCGTGATTGGATGGAGGCGCATAATAATTTATTTGAAGCCATCAAGTTGGAAAAGATTGTGATCTTTCTTGTTCTTTTGTTTATGACGGTGGCGGCTTGTTTCAATGTTTCAAGCACCCTGTTGATTTCAGTTTTACGAAGAACTCATGACATCGCTTTGTTAAAAGCACTCGGCGCTAAAAACAGTAGCATTTTGCGATTTTTTTCTCTTCAAGGTTTGCTCTTGGGAGTTATGGGAAATGTTTTAGGTGTTATTTTAGGCCTGACGATTTGCTTTATAATCACCAAGACAAATATTATATTTCTACCACCTGAGATTTATCACTTGAGCCGCCTTCCGGTAGAGATAAGATTCAAGGAAATGGGGATGATTATTGTCGCTAGCTTATTTTTATGTCTGATCTCAACTTGGGGACCTGCGCGTCGAGCGGCAAAACTTTTACCTGTGGATGGCCTAAGATATGAGTAGCAATATGAACAGCAATTTGAATAATCGAGTTTTGATCTCTGCTCAAATGATTAAGAAAACTTATCATGTGAAAGAAAGAAACGAATTCCGCCCGGTTGAAGTTTTAAAGGGTGTGGATCTGGAAATCCAGCGCGGTGAAGCACTTTGTATCATGGGTGCGAGCGGAACTGGCAAATCAACTCTGCTTCATATTTTAAGTTCTCTCGATAAAGCAACCAGCGGAAAAGTTTATTTCAATGAGAGAAACCTTTCCACGATGAACGATGATGAGCTGGCGCAATTTCGCTCTCGATCGATGGGTTTTATTTTCCAGTTTCATCATCTACTGAATGATTTTTCGGCAGTTGAAAATGTGATGATGCCACACTTAGTGGCGGGTCTCGGTTTTAAAGAAGCGCGCATCAAGGCTACCTCCCTGTTGACTGAGCTTGGTCTAAAGGATCGTGTTGATCATCGTCCGCAAATGTTGAGTGGTGGAGAGCAGCAGCGAGTGGCCGTGGCCCGTGCTCTGATGCGCGATCCCCAGATTATTTTTGCCGACGAGCCGACCGGTAATCTTGACCGCAAGTCCGGCGATCAATTGCAAAAGCTTTTATTTGAAGTTCAACGCAAACGCGGGATGGCTCTTGTTGCTGTCACTCATGATCATGATTTTGCGCGGTGGTTTCCCAAAACCCGCGTGCTTCAAGATGGATTCTGGCGCTAAACTTTTCCGCGCTTTCAATGAGCATGTTGCATTCTATGATGTCCTAAACAAAGTGTAGTGAGATTTTCGAATTCATTATTTCCGCCGTGCGAGACGGGAATTTTGTGGTGCATTTCAGTACATCGGGTGTTTCCGCATTTGTCACCGTTATGATCCTCGTGTGAACATTGATATTCATCCCTATTGGCAACTTTATGTTTGAGATCAGCTTTTAGCGGGGATCTTAAAAACGGGATATTGTATTTGTGCGCCGTCTGTCCCGGGAGAGACGCGGCTGCCTTAAGCGCCATAGCGCGCCACAAAAATGATCTGATTTTGGCTCGAGCAACACTTTAAAATTTTGTTTTGCCTAGCTGTATTTTACATTTTCCTACAATAGTTATAATTCGAAACGAGACAATAAACGAAAAAATGAAAACAACTGACTTCATGTCAACTTTCAGCAGTTGAACTAGAAATGCAAGAATGCATTCTCCGTGAGGTGCTCTTCTTCAAATTACAAAACCCTTTCTTTGATTTCCAAAAATTTGATAATTGCTAATCCTCATGCAAGGGTCGCGCGAGTACAGGTGCGAATTTTCTTAAAATCTGTAACTCTGCTTGCGTCACGCTGCGTTGCTTCCCGCTTCCAAAGTTCTTCAATTAGCAGGAAGTTTCTTTGACAAACCCTGGAATCATTGTTAGCATGATCAGGTTTTCGGCAAACCATTGAAATTATTGGGGTTTTTACTTTTTGAAGCTATTCAAACTGTTGGCTTTTTCGACTTTTATTTCCGTGCTCGGAGTTTCCGCGGCGTCGTTGACTGCCTATGGGCAAACTCCTGCAGTGAGCCCCGCAACTAAAGCGCCAACTAGGACGTCTGGAAAATCAATTCCCAAGCCCACTGCGAAATCGACGTCAAAAACCGCAGCAGCAAAAAAGAATATTACAAAGAAATCAAACGAAACAATCGCGCCGCTTTCTAAAGCTATAGTTTCGAAAATTATTATCTTGGGTCAGAAAAAAATTGAACAAGATGCGATCAAAGCCAAACTAAAAACAAAAATCGGCGAGACCCTCGATGCAGAAAATATTCGCACCGATGTCCAGTCCATTTTTGACATGGGTTATTTTTATAACGTTGAAGTCGATAGAAACGTAGTTGCTGGCCAAGTCGAAATCACATTTAAAGTTACCGAAAAGCCGTCTGTCGTTGAAGTTGTCTACAAAGGCAACGACCGCGTGGATCACGATGATTTGCAAGAGGCGAGCGGGATAAAACAATACACTATTCTTGATCATAATAAACTTCGCGAAGCCGTCGACAAGATGCAAAAAGTTTATGAAGACAAAGGGTTTTTCCTAGCGCGCGTTCAGTATAAAGTTGAAGAGTTAAAAGGTGGAGCCGAAGCGCGAGTTACTTTTAATATTAAAGAAAATGATAAAGTAAAAGTTAAAAAAGTTACTTTTTTAGGAAACAAAAATCTTCCCGATTCCAAGCTCAAAGCGTTCATGCAAACTCAAGAGGGGGGATTCTTTAGTTTTATTTCTTCCAGCGGAAGTTATAAGCAGGATCTTTTTGACCGTGACGTAAGTGTTCTCAACTACGTTTATTTCAACGAAGGCTACATTCAAGTTAAAATTGATAGACCTCAGGTCTACGTCACTCCCGATAAAAAGAGCATTTACATCACCATTCGCATTGAAGAGGGTGATCAGTTTCGTGTTGGCAAAGTGGATTTTGGTGGAGATCTTCTTTTCACCAAAGACGAACTCTATGAAGCGACAGACATCCAAAAGACAGACATATTCTCTTCTGAAACGTTAAAAAAAGATATTCAAGCTCTCCAATTTAAATACGGAGATTTGGGTTACGCCTTTGCCAATCCTATTCCTAAAACAAACATTCATGAAAAAGATAAAACCGTAGACATCACATTTGAAATCGAAAAAGGCCAAAAAGTTTATTTTGGTCAATTCACCGTCACGGGCAATACAAAAACTAGAGACAAGGTAGTTCGCCGCGAACTGATGATTAAAGAGGGCGAGCTTTACAATGAAACACGCCGCAAAAAATCCGAAGAAGGCATCAAGCGTTTAGGATTTTTCAGCGATGTTATTTTTAATACATCCACACCTCCAGATAATCCCAACATCATGAACGTTGAAATTCAGGTGAAAGAACGAAGTACGGGCACGCTGCAAGTGGGAGCCGGCTATAGCACCGCCTTTGGCGCACTTTTTAATGCCAGTGTCTCGCAAACAAATTTATTTGGTAAAGGTCAGTATTTATCTTTGAACATTCAGGTCAGTCAAAACTTGACGGATTTCCGTCTCGGTTTAACCGAACCTTACTTCAATGACACGCTTTGGTCTGCTGGTGGAGATTTATTCTACACTCGCGGTGGTCTCATCACCACTTACTATATGACGCAAGAACGTGGACTCGATTTGCGCATGGGTCATCCCCTCACTGAAGACCGTTACCTGAACGCATACTTGACCTATAAATTTTCTAACAGTGAAGTTTTCCTGACAGGCAATGCAGATCCGACAATTTTCCCAACCTGGAGCGCGAGTGGGTACATTAGTTCCGTCACCGGGTCTATTGTTTACGACAAGCGAAATGACCGTTGGATTCCTACCAATGGTTTTTATTCCAGCCTTGCTGTTGAGCAAGCCGGTCTCGGCGGAGATTTAAGATTTACAAAAGCATTGGCCAATTTTCGTTATTATAAAGAAATTTTTTGGAAACTCGTGTTTAGAAACAATCTGACCTATGGAAACGTTTTGCCCCCCAGTGGCGGCGGCGTGCCGTTCAATCAACTTTTTCTGCTAGGCGGAGCGCAGAGTATGCGCGGATTTTCCTACGGTATGGTGGGGCTACAGAAGTTGGCGTATTGCTGTCAAACTGACGGTTTAGGAGTGAGTTTACCTCTAAATTCGCCAACTTTAATTCCTTTTGGCGGAACTCAAGAATTGTTTAACCAGATGGAAATCGAGATTCCCTTGGTTGCTGAGGCTCAAATTAAAGGTGTTCTTTTCTACGATGTCGGGATGGCAGATAGTTCGATCAATTTAGGTCTACTTAGACAAGATCTCGGCTTTGGAATTAGGTGGATTTCGCCCATCGGTCCATTGCGCTTTGAGTGGGGATTTCCACTTGCTCGTCAACCTAATGATTTGTATTCTAATTTTGAATTTAGTATTGGTGCACCATTTTAAAGGAGAAAAAAATGAAAAAGTTATTCGTCTACGGGCTTTCGGTTCTCATCACAACAGTTGCTGTTTCAGCTAAAGCTGAAATCAAAATCGCTTACTATGACATGCAAAAAGCTTTGCAAGCCACTGAAGCCGGTAAGACCGCAAAGAAAGAATTAGAAACTGCTTTCAATAAAAAGAAAGTTGAACTTCAAAGTAAAGAAGCCAATCTCAAGAAGATGAAAGAAGACTTAGATAAAAAAAGCATGGTCATGAGCGATGAAGTGAAGCAAAAGAAAGCCATGGAATTCCAAGAAGAATACAGCAAATTCCAAGAAACTATGATGAAGAGTCAGCAAGATATCAAGGCTCAAGAAGTTAAACTGACTGAGCCTATCATTGAAAAAATCAAAGGCATCGTGGCTGGAATCGGCGAAAAAGAAAGCTACACCATGATCTTTGAAAAATCTGAAAATGGCGTTTCATGGGCACCTCATGCTTTGAATCTCACAGACAAAATCATCGCTTCAGTCAACGATTCGAAAAAGTCTAAATAAGAGTTGTTTGAAACGAAGGTAAAAAATTGATTTCGATTAGATCAGACGAGGCTTGCGAGAAATTTGAAGCAAGACTTGTTGGTGAAGGCAGTTTTAAAATAACGGGGGTTGCAGACCCCCGTTCGGCCATTGAGAGCACGGCATGCTTTGTTTTAAATCCTGTCTATTTACCTGCCGTTGAACTTTCCCCCGCAAAATTCTGGGTGATGAGCGAAGAATTCTTCAATCTAATAGACCCTAAAGTTCGCGAAAAGAAAATTTTTGCGCTGACATCTGAGCCTTATGTTTTTTTCGCAAGACTTGCTGGTAGTTTTTTCCCAGAACCCGTGGCGCAAGGCGGGGTACATCCCCAAGCCTATGTTCATCCAAAAGCAAATGTTCATGCCACTTCTCAAGTAGACGCTTTCGTCAATGTTGGTGCGGGTGCGGTGATTGCAGCTCACGTAATTTTAGAAAGTGGAACGCACATTGGCGAGAACGCTCAGATCGGTGAGGGATCTCATCTTTACTCGGGCGTTAAGATTTACGAGCGGTGCGTGATTGGGAAACGAAATATTCTTCACAGTGGTGTTGTGATTGGTGCTGACGGGTTTGGCTTCGTCAAAAAAGACGGGAAGAATTTTAAAATTCCCCAAGTAGGTATTGTTATCACCAAAAATGATGTGGAAATGGGCGCAAACACGACTGTCGATCGTGGCGCCTTCGGTGACACGGTCATTGGTGACGGCGTGAAGCTTGATAACCTAGTGACTATTGCCCACAACTGCGTGGTGGGAGATCAAACTCTCATCTGTGCGCAGTGAGGAATTGCGGGCAACACAAAAATTGGTAAGAATGTTTTGCTAAGTGGGAGAGTTGTTTCAAAAGGCCATCTCACTATTGGTGACAATGTATCTGTTGGTGGGCTTTCGGGAATCACAAAAAATATTCCTCCCAATACCAATATGAAGGGTTATCCGCTAACCACCTTAATGGATAATTTAAAAATCCAGGCGTTGAGTTTACGTCTTCCTGAGATCTTTAAGCGTGTGTCTAAATTAGAAAAAGAGTTTGAAAGCAAAACTGAAAAATAAGGATCGAAAATGGAATCTGTTATGGATGTTCATGAAATTAGACAAATACTTCCTCACCGTTACCCATTCTTGTTGGTAGATAGAATCATCTCCATGGATCCGATTCCTGAAGGTCCTTCTTGGGTCGGCAGAAAAATCAAGGCTTTAAAAAACGTCACAGTCAACGAGCCTTTTTTCAACGGGCACTTTCCGCACTGGCCAATCATGCCTGGTGTTCTTATCATTGAAGCGATGGCTCAAGCCGCCGGCGTTTTGGGGCATCGTCCTCTCACACCAGAAACAAAAATGGAAGTGGTGATTGCCTCAATTGACAATGCTCGCTTTCGAAAACCAGTTGTTCCTGGAGATCAGCTGATTATCAATGTTGAAGTTATGAAAGATCGTGGATCAATTTACTTGTTCCATGCTGAAGCGACTGTTGACGGAGTCGTTGTCGCGGAAGCAGACATGATGGCTAAAACATATCCTTCCGTTTATGCAAATCAAGCGGTTCAGGCGGGGAAATTATGATTCACGAATCCAGTCAGATTTCTAAAAAAGCTAAGATCGGCAAGAACGTAGAGATTGGTCCTTTTTGCATCGTTCATGACAATGTCGAAATTGGCGATGGTTGTTATCTAGACAGCCATGTGGTTATGGGCAGCAAACATGGCGAATTGATCGTCGGAGAAAATAATAAGTTTTATGGATTTAGCGTTATCGGTGGACCTCCCCAAGATTTAAAATACAAAGCTGAAAAAACTCGCTTGGTTATTGGGAACGGCAACACTATCCGTGAATCTTGCACCCTCAGTATTGGAACAGTTTCTGGTGGTGGAGAAACATTCATAGGAAATAATAATTTGATCATGGCCTACGTGCACATGGGCCATGATGGAAAAATGGGCAACAACAACGTCCTCGCCAACAATGCGCAACTTGCAGGTCACGTGACCATCGAAGACAAAGTGACAATTGGTGGCGTCTGTGCGGTCAACCAGTTTGTAAGATTTGGAAAATTCAGCTTTATTGGCGGTGGCTCAGTTATCAATAAAGATATTTTGCCATTCACCATCGCTCAGGGAAGTTATGCCATAAGTCGCGCGACCAATAAAATTGGTTTAGAGCGCGGCGGAATTTCTGAAGACGCCATAAAAAATATCAATCGCGCCGTGAGATTTCTCACTCAGCGTTCCGGGACTATCGAAGAAGCTATCACGCGTATTCAAACCGAATGCACGGTGGGCGAAGAAGTTCAGTACATGGTTGATTTTATAAAAAATAGTGAGCGGGGAGTGGCTTTGTGAGCAAATCATTGATCCGTGCAGCCGTTATTGGGGTTGGATACTTAGGAAGATTTCACGCTCAAAAATATAAAATGATCGAAGGCGTTGAGCTTGTCGGCGTTTGTGATGCACGCCCCGAACGGGGACAAGAAGTAGCCAAGGAGCTTGGCGTCGAATTTATCTCTGACTACAAAAGCTTGCCAGGACGAGTGGATATCGCCACCGTCGCCGCTTCAACGCAAAGTCATTATGAGATCGCAAAATTTCTTTTAGAAAACGGGATTTCACTTTTTGTCGAAAAACCAATCACTGTGAATTCCGCGCAAGCGCGTGAACTTTGCACTATTGCAGAAAAAAATAAGCTGACTCTGCAAGTTGGGCATGTTGAACGTTTTAATCCGGCTTTGGTTTCAGCGGCAGCCGTTCTCAAAAAACCACTGTTTATTGAAGTGCATAGACTGGCTCCTTTTACACCTCGTGGTGCAGATGTCGATGTGGTTTTGGATTTGATGATTCATGATTTGGACGTTATCTCTTCACTCGTACAAAGCCCCATAAAATCGATTTCGGCTGTCGGAGTTCCTGTATTGACCAAGCTTGTCGATATTGCCAATGCCCGACTTGAATTTGAGTCGGGAACCATCGTCAATATCACTGCTAGCCGAGTTTCATTGCAAACCACACGTAAATTTCGTGTTTTCGAAACTGACAAATATCTCTCGATCGATTTCGGGAAAGGCACCGTCGACTTTCTTACTAAGACTGGCGAATGGAGTCCTTCGGCTCCGCCACCTCTGAATCATGAGTCTTGGAGTTTAGAAAAAGGCGATGCCCTTTTGACCGAAACCAAATCCTTCATCGAATGTTTTCTCACTAAAAAACGTCCCATCGTAAGCGGTGAAGACGGTTTGAACGCTCTTATTTTGGCTGAAAAAATTATAGAAAAGATTCATGAGCGAAATAAAGATCTCGGAATTTAAAGTGGATTCTCATCCGCAAATTTTAATTGTAGCGGCCGAGGCTTCGAGTGAACTTTATGCTGCGCGCGTGATCGAAGAATGTCAGCGGCGCAAGTTGCCCGTTTCTTTCTTTGGTATTGGTAGTCCGCGGATGAAAGCCCTTGGCTGTGAGCTTATGGAAAGTTCCGACAACATGGCTGTGGTTGGCCTATGGGAAGTGCTGGCTCACTGGAGTGTGATCAGTGGCGCTTTTAAAAGTTTGCTCGTTCAAGCTAAACTTCGAAAACCAAAGCTCGCTCTGCTTTTGGATTATCCCGATTTTAATCTTCGCTTGGCGAAAAAATTAAATGGAGTTCAAATTCCTGTTTATTATTTCATCAGTCCCCAGGTTTGGGCATGGCGCACGGGCCGAGTGAACTTGATTAAAAAAATAATTAAAAAAATGCTCGTGGTGTTTCCGTTTGAAGAACCTTTCTACAAAAGTCATGGGGTTGACGTCACTTTTGTTGGGCATCCGTTTTTGGATGAACTTCCGGATAGTTTGCTTTCTCCAGGCGAAAT
>JAYTHU010000130.1:0-12360 GCA_043732305.1 Oligoflexia bacterium | reverse complement strand
CCGAACCAAGCCCAAAGTTGACTCCTCCTTGAACACCAAATTTGTTCCCAGCAGAGCCTTGAGGTACAGCATCTGCGCAGATGGCAAGCGGCCCCACGACTGAAGAAGCAATAAATAAAATCCAAATGAGCTTTGAGCGCATAGTTTTACCTTTCAGAATTTTAGAATTAAAATGGAGATTACTTATCAAAGTTAGGTGAATGGTTTGAACAAAGCAATTAGTAAATTATATTTATTTAAAGATTAGACTTTGGTCTTAAAGCAATTCTATTTCGGGATAGAAATTGAAAATAAAGTCCCCTTAGATTTCGGAATGGCACTAGCCTTGCCGCCATGAGCGATGGCAATTGATTTCACAATAGAGAGACCCAAACCCAATCCCTTTGTGGATCTGCTTCTATCGCCCCGATAAAGACGATCCCAAATTTTTGGAATATCCTCGCCATTGATTCCAATACCCTCATCGCTAATTGAAATATTTAGAACATCTTCTTTAAAATCTGCAAAAAGTTGAATTGTGCCTCCACTGGGAGAAAACTTAATGGCGTTATCAAGCAAGTTACCAATGGCTTGTTTAACTCGCTTTCGATCAAGATTCCAAGCAAGAGTTTGATCAATCGGTAATATCACCACCACTATGTTTTTATCTTGAGCCACAAACTCGTAAATTTCTACAACGTCCTCAATCAAATCCTTCAGCTTGCAGTTTTCTAGTTGCATCGTCAATACACCTGCTTCAGCCTCTGAGATACTCATCACTTGATCCACAAGACCAGATATAGCTTCAACGCTCTCCGCGCTATCCTCTAATGCAGTTTTAATTAATTCTGGGTGATTGCACACAAGTGCTTCTTCAGCCACAATTCGGATGCGGGTGAGTGGTGTTCTAATTTCGTGAGCGACGTTGTCTAAAGATTCTTTCATGACGCTCACCAATTTTTCAATTCTTGCAATCATGCGGTTAAATGTTTCCCCAAGATTCTTTAATTCATCATTTGATTTTCCTAGAGGCACCCTCTGTGAAAGATCACCCTTCTCGATAACCTGAATGGCTGAAAGAAGCTCACGGAGAGGCTTCAATGACTTACGCGAGTACCAAATTCCAAGCCCCCCACTTAAGAAAATAAACAAGACTCCGGTGGCCCCAAAGACATTTAATATTTTACCTAGTAGAGCTTCTCGATCTTCGCTACTTTTACCAACTTGGAGAAAATATCGGCTATCAACCTTCTCAGTGAAAATATCAAATTTATCTTCATCATTTATCGCTGACAAAGCTTGCCAACTTGTATCATTAGTTGGCTTAAACGCATTGTTGAGATCATTTTTAAAATCAAACTTCTTTTCCTGAACTGACTCCTTGATTAAAATCTGATTGCCATTCATATCGAGCACACGGATCATGAACGAGGCATTTATCAAACTACTTTTCTCTGACAAAATAATGGCCCGCAATCCTGGCACACCTTGAGTTTTTAAAATGGACACCATTGCGTGGGACTTAGACGAGATCACCTCATGACTTGATTTTTCAAGTGATTTAGAAAGAACATAATATGCAAATGAAAAAGCAAGACATAGTCCAACCGTGAAAGTGATTGAAAAAAGTAATCCTATCCTCAATGAGAGCGACGGCTTATTCGACACGAATCGCATACCCCACACCTCTAAAAGTTTTAATCAATTTCGTTTTAAATTCTTTATCGATTTTAACTCTCAACCTGCAAACAAGCGCATCAACCACGTTGGTTTGAGGATCAAAATCATATTTCCAAACTTTTTCTAAAATTTGTGTCTTTGATAGAACCCGCTCTTGATTGCGAAGGAGACACTCAAGGAGAGCAAATTCTTTGGGATGAAGTTCAATAACTTTTGTCCCTCTAGAAACAATTCTTGTCAGGAGATCCAGTTCCAGATCTTGATATTTGAGCTTTTTTAAATCCAACTGTTTTGAAGTGCGTTTTAAAATTGTTTGAGCACGCACTAAAACTTCTGAAAAAGAAAATGGTTTTACAATGTAGTCATCCCCACCGCGTTGCAACCCCTCAATTCTATCCTCAGTAGATCTCTTGGCACTTAAGAACAGGACGGGAGTGTCTCGCTGTTTTTTTCTGAGTTCTTCCACAAGAGAAAACCCATCTCGCCCAGGAAGCATCACATCAACTATCAAAAGATCAAAATCTTCTGCCATCGCGCGATCTAAAGCGTCTTGTCCATTTGAACAACTTTCGGCGTTAAAGCCCGCCTCTTTAAAACCCTTTATTAAAAATTGAGCAATCAGCGCGTCGTCTTCAATAACTAAAACTCTCATGTCAGTTTCTCCGTTGAAGACAGGTTACCATCATACGACATTCTCATAACGTTTAGCATAATGGGAGTAAAAGAGTGGAAACAAGATGAGTGTCGTGTAGATTGCTCCAAATAAACCAGCAATCACAGCTATTGAAAAAGGGCGTAAAATCTCATCACCAGATGCTAGGCCAATTGCGATGGGAACAAAGCCCGCCATAGCGGCGATATTTGTCATGAGAATGGGCCTGAGACGACTCACCATTCCTTTTTGGACTGATAGGCCAAAATCTGTAATGTGCTCCGGCAAACATTCAATAACAGATAGAGCCATAAGGCAGTTAGCCACAGAAATTCCAGTGACAGAAATCAATCCAGAAAAAGAACTCACGTCCAGTGGAACTTTAAAAAGAATGCACCCAAGCAACCCCATTGTTGGTGGGACAATGGAACATACCGTTAGAAGAGCGGCGACTCTTAAACGATTGGAGAAGAGCAAGGTTGTAAGTAAAATCAGAATGAGGCCAGTTAAAAAGGCAAAGATTAATTCTTTAAATGACTTTTGCTGCATTTGGTAGTCCCCGGCCAACTCTGGATAGATACCGTCTAGTGGTTTTTTTGCAATCACACTTTGAATGTCTTTAACGACATTTCCAAGATCTCTACCCGATAGCTCAGCGGTAAGTGTACGAACAGGAGAGCCATCAATATGACTCGATTCAATTCGAGTCTTGGTCTCCTCTATTTTTCCCAAACGCGTGATCTTCTCTAAGCCTCCTTTGGTAGTGAAGATAGAAATATTTTCCAGCGATGAGATTTTTGACTGATCTGCACTCCTAAGACGGATTGGAATTGATTGAGGCCCCACCTGTACTGAACTTGTATCAAGGGAGAATAATCCGAACTTCACATTTTCATTTATGGCATTTGGATTAAGATCCAGAGCGCGAGAAAGTGTTTCATCTATATTAAAAAGTATTTCAGATGCTTTTTCCGGCTCCTCGATACGAACAGAATCTAGGCCTTTAATTTCTGAAAGGGCCTTTTTATAAAACTCAGATGCCTGATCCATTTTATTTTCATCTTGACCATGGAGATAAAGCACGATGGGTTTTGCGGAGCCGCTGAGATCATTGAGCCTGTCTGGCAGAATTTGAAACAAATCAAACTCCAAACCTTCAGCTAATTTACCAACCTGCGAAGCGATTTGTTCTTTAATTTTGAATACTGATCTTTTGCGATCTTTCTTGAGCTTGACGACAATTTCACCAACGTAAGGCGCCTTGTTATATTCCCCTAGGCTCGTCCCAACTTTGCGTATAAAAAAATCTAATTCCGGAATATTTTTATTGAGATATTCTTCCACAGGTTTAATTTTTGCGACGGTTGCCGATAAACTCATTGGAGTCACTGCTCTAAAATCTATGACCAGATCACCCTCATCCCATTCAGGCAAGAATCCTGTCTGTGCCAAAGGAAGAAGTAAAGTTGCACAAAGTGGAACAATTAAAAAAGCTAATGTACCCACTTTCGAGCGTCTCAATCCCCAACGCAGCAAAGCGCTATAACGTTTTGCAAATCTGCTACTCTCAAAATCTTTATGCGTCGTAATGGAAACGCTCTTTCGATCAAAAAGAATAATGAGTCCTGGAACGATGAATAGAGCCAAAAACACCGATATGATAAGAGCCGCACTGTGCACATGAGCCATGGGCGCAAAAAACATCCCCGAGACACCTGAAAGATAACTGATTGGTGTAAAAACAAGCGCGATGGTTGCTGTTCCAAAGAGCATAGGTCGAGATACAGAATGAAGTGTTTCAGCCAATAATTTAATTTTTGATTTATTTGGCCATGACATTTTTAGATGATGATACATTTCTAAAATAATAACAGTGTTATCGACAACAAGACCAATAGCAGCGGTGAGTCCACCCAGAGTCATAAGATTAATAGATAAACCGAAGTAAGACATTGCCAAGAACGTGAAGCAAGCGGCTAAAGGCATTGTTAGTAATGCGATGATGCAATATTTAATACTTCTTAGAAACAGAAAGGTAATGAGGGTGATGATAAGCATTCCAACACTAAGATCCAAAATGACTGCATTTGTGGCCGCGTCAGTAAAGTCATTGAGATCCCAACTTCTAAAGGTCTCTTGAGGATTTTTGCTAATAACGCTAGTGATTGTGCTAGAGACTTCACGAGACGTAATTTTTTGATCAATGCCACTCTGGTAGAAAACGTCCAACCCAACGCATTCAACGCCGTTAAGACTGACATCCTTAGTTTTCCATTCATCTTTTAACTTAACCTGTCCCAAATCCCCAATGCGCACGGCTTGACCCAGACTAGAATCAATAACAATATTTGAAATGTCTTCAGGCGTTTTAACAAACTTACCTCCAAATGCGAGAACTTGGGCGCCCTCTGTTTCTACTGGGCCAAGAAAATCCACGCCATTCGAATTTTTAAGTCGATCTCTAATATCTGAAACGTTGAGATTTCTATACGCTAATTTTTTGGAATCAAGTTCAACGCTAAATTCTGGAACATTTCCGCCAAGCACCTTGGTATCAAATATTCCAGGGATGACCATGATCAGAGGCCGAATGGTGTACTCAACAAAGGAGCGAAGATCTCGAGCATTCTTTGTTTTTGACGTGAAGCAATACTCAGCTGCTGGAAATGCCGCCGCCGTTATAGGTCGAACCGAAATTTGTGCAGTCGCCGGTATTAGTGTTCTCGCCTCAGCAATTTTAGCGTTCACTCTTTGAATAGCGAGAGTGACTTCTTCGTTCTCTCTCAAAAATACATCAATATTTGAAAGACCTCTTGAACTTGTGGATTTGACGAGCCTTACTCCAGGGACGGAGCGCAGTTCTCTTTCAAGAACAGAAGTAACACCCCACTCCATAACTTGAAGCGGTGAGTATCCCATATTTACTTCCACAACGACGCGCGGATAATTGACTTCGGGAAATAAACTGCGCGGCATTGAACCAAATATTTTAATGCCTAAAACAGTGAGAAAAATTCCAATGGCAAGGAAAGACACACTACGCTGCAACGACCAACCAAAGAATTTCATAACTGAGCACCACCAACAAGATATTCAAGTTCCGCATCAATATTTTCAATCTGCAAATTATTAACGAGCACATTTCTTGTTGTTTGCAAATATTTCTGGAAAATATCTAGCGTACCCAGAACATCAATTCTTTTTTGTGAGTAAAAAACAAATGACTTATCCAAAAGCTTCTTTGTTTCCTTGCGGGTATCACCAAGGGCACCTGACTGATCTTTGAATCTTTTAAGATCAATTAAATTCAAACGCACCTGATTACGATAATCTAAGAGCGCCCTTTCAAATAAAGCCTGATTCTTTTCAGTCTTGACATCTAGTTGTGATTTAAGACTAGGCCGAGTGAAAAAACCGTCAATTGGAATTGAAATACCAACTTCTACGATACTCTGATAGCCATCACTTGAAGGCATTGTGGGGAGCTCACGTGCTCCCTTGATATAAATTATTGGAAGAGCGACGGAGTTAAATTTTTCATATTCCATTTTTGAAACATTGTAATCGCGCCCAAGATTTTGAAGCATTTGCTGGTCGTCAAATTTTTGAAGCTCATTCAAATTTATATTTTTTCGATTGGCAAAACTTAATTCAGGGACATTTTTAATCTTATCTAAGCGCAGCTTTACTTCTTCAACGCTCAGATTAAGATTGATTGAAAATTGCGAGTAGGCGGCTTCAAGATCCGAACTTCTTACCTGAAGATCTGTACTGAGAATACTTTGTTGAACTTGAAATTGTTTTCTCTCAATTTCATTGTAAACTCCAATTTTTTTTTGTTTTTTGAGAATTCGATCTATTTTCGCAAACAGAGTAATAAGGTTTCCTAATTCATCTAGTTCTGATTTTATTTCTACGATGCTGTAGTAAGTTTTTTTAACGTTTCTAATTATGTCTCTTTCAACAATCTTTTCTTGAGTCCTGGAAAGGCTTGCTGTTTGTTGTGCAATTTTTGATTCTGGACCAAAGAGTTTTTGTAAATCATAGGAAATAGTAACGCTGTAAGCCGGCTTCTGACCGTCATTGAAAACAGGTTTCCCCGATGAATCAGCCCAGGAACTGTCATAAAAATATCTTTGGTACCCTGCGGTCGCAGTAATTTGGGGAATAGCCCGTGCGTTTTGCGCGACCTCCAGTGATGCATCCTGATACTTGATCTCGGCTTTCGCGGCCTTTTGATCCAAAGAATTGTTAAGAGCCAATTGAATAATTGAGGCGAGGCTCGAATCTGATTGAGCTTGAGTGCTGCTTGACAACCCTACCGAGAGTACAATGATAAGAAAAAGAACGTGTTTGGCCATACGTTAATATCCGCCACCAACATGACAGGTAGATTGGCGGATCATTACATGCATGTAATGTAGGAGTCTCAGAGGGGCAATGCAGCTAACTTTGCAAAATCCAGTGAGTCTAATTGACCGAACGACATTGCAGCTGTCTTGTCACTGGCCGGCTATGATCAAAAGCTATTGTCAAATACGCTTCAAATGTATTTAGCTGAGAAATGTTTTTAGGAAGAAACAAGTCGTAGTCATCTATTTTATTTTCCGAAAGATCGAAGCGAGAAAATAATTTAGCCTTTAGATTTGATGGGTTGTAATTTGGATCTGCCATACATTTGGCTTGGCCGATAACTTTATGAAACGTTCCTGTTTTTATATCGAAGAGTACGATCATTATGTTTTGAATTTGAATATTAGAAGCAACTTCATACTTTAGTTTTAATTTTTCAGATCTTTCTAAATTGATTGTATCAGTTGTCTCACAAACCGTTCTACACAGTGCCGATAGGCTAAAAAATAATCCCGCAACAATGACAATCGCACTTTTCATATTTACCCCTTTTGTCGTAGAACTCCATAAAAGTTAGAAGGTCCTTTGTCTTAAGTCAAACTTTACGCGGCACAAATATATTTTTTCAATATTCCTCAGACAAGTCGCGAACTTCAGAAATTTAAAGTAATTTAATTTGTTATCCGGTGCTAGGTGTGGAACGATTCTGTAACCCTTAATAATAAGGCGGTATAACTTTCGGGGAGTGTTGTGCGACTATTTAATTGTGCAATCGGGATTTCTCTTCTTTTCATCAGTTTATCCGCACACGCCACTAAACCTAATTCAAATTTAACGCCTGGTTTTTTGTGTTCACAACAAGATCCTGATTTTTTAGGTTTTGCTTATCCAAGCCATGTAGCCCGCTGTAATCGTAATGTGCAGCAACCAGAAAAATTACAAGTGGCTCAGCAGTACGGGGGGATTCCTCAATCTCAGTGGCCCAATTATGAATTTGATCATCTTTACCCACTTTGCGTTGGGGGATCAAATAATATAAAAAATCTTTGGCCCCAACCCATTGTTGAAGCACATGACAAAGACATCTTGGAAAATCAAATTTGCCTTGAACTTCAAGCGGGGACTTTAGATCAAGCAGGAGCGATTAAAAAAGTTCAAGATTGGATTTCACAACATTAAAAAGTTGGAAGTTCTAAAATGAGATAACTCGCTTGAAATAATGGAGAACCGTATGGGCGAGACAATACAAATTATGTTGAGTGGATCTAACAATGATTTCTGGCGCGAGCATTTGAGTGAGGCGGCTCCTCTCCTGAGCGACTGTTCGCTTTAGCGACTAGATAATTCGCTATACTCTTGCAAACTCAAAAATTGTGACCTACAAACGCTAAATGATTTTCGATTACAGCGATTATAGAAAATTCTTGAAAAATGTGATTTTGGAGAAACAGAGCAAGAATCCAAAATTTTCCCTGCGCTTAATTGCCAAGCAATTGGGAATGGCTCCATCTTCTTTTTCTGAAGTTCTCAGCGGCAAGAAAAACCTTTCTTATGGAATGGCTCTAACTATTGCGACCAATCTTGGCCTCAAAAGCAAAGAAGTCGATTATTTTTGCCTTCTTGTGAAGAGGGATTCAGCAAAAAAACTTGATTTGAAATCAGCGATTCAAAAAAAAATAGAGGGACTCAATCCACGGGGCCCGGTTCATAATCTTGAAGTAGATATGTTTTCTCTGATCTCCGACTGGTTTCACCTGGCCCTCTTGGGAATTCTTACTTTGGATTTGAAAAATAAAAACATTGAAACTCTAGCAGCGGCCGTTGGTATTGACAGAAGGCAGGCCGAAGTTGCTTTGGACAGACTTATCCGCTTGGGTCTTGTGGAAATAAGTAAAGACGGACAATACCTGAGATCCTCCACCGACATCTTTGTAAACGCTAAAATTTCTACTCAGAGTCTTCACAATTACCATCGGCAAATGCTGGGAAAAGCCGCAGATAGTCTCGAGGGACAGGAATTCCATGAACGCATCGTGCGCACGGAAAATATCGCCATTGGCGATGAACAATTAGAACAAGCGGAAACTTTGACAGAAGAATTCTTTGCAAAAATGTCCAACTTGACATCAAAGGCTAAGAAAAAAACAAAACTTTATCACCTGGGAACTTATTTTTTTAGATTAAATCGCGAAAGCGGAAGGAAGAAATAGATGAAAATGAAAATTATTTTATTAGTGATTTTGACCGGGTTTTGCAACGTAGCTTTAGCTGCGGGCTGCAGGGATGCTTACTTAGAAGTGAAAAATCAAATCTTTAATCCAGATACAGGTAATCAAGGCGACAAGTTTATGATGGCGGGTTTGATGGGATTTATGGGAAGTGGTGTCGCAGGCACCTTCTCGGTTGGAAAGGGAATCTTAGTCTTAGGTCCGGCGGAGGCGGATAGTGTTGGAACTAGCATCGGTGTGGGAGTGGGAGTGGCAACTTCCGCAGGCGCCACAACAGTTCCTACCACTGTCAAATATCTTGCCTGGAAATCAAAAAACATGGATGAAGTCATCGCCACCATTGAAGAAGCGCGCGTAGGAGTAGGGTATCATCTGCAAAAAATTGCCAAGGCCTTCAATGTTCCTGCAATGGATGTTGCGGATATCGTTGCAAATCTTGATTACACCGGCACCCTCTGCAAAAAGCGTCTCGCCACCCAAAATGAACTTTTGGATGCCATTAAAGAAAATCTCAAAGCCAAGAGTTTAAATAACGGGGAGTTGAAATGAAAAATATTTTACTGAATTTACTGATAGGTGCCACTATTTTGACTTTCGCAGAGGTCACTCTAGCTGGAGATGGAACCAAGGGTGGAGACAATGTGAAGATTGAGGGCCGCACCAGGCTCAGAGATCTCGTGGACAACAGCAACTGTCTTTGGGTTCATACTGACCAGTTTGTCAATGATGTTCCTGCCTTCGACGGTATTTTAAAAAAACTTGAAAATACCCATTGGTATTTTGCTCATGCGCTCAGACAGGAGTCTCGAAGCACCGGCATATGCAAAATTGATGGAAGCATTAAAGATATTACGACCGAAGATCTCAATGGTCTCACCTATTATCAACTCCCCGGCAAAAAATCTCAAATGGCCATCAGGCTCAATGATGATATTTATTTGAGCATGGCCGGTTTTAAAAAAGGACCGGGTGCAATGCCCGAAGAAGATCAAGGTTACGGAGTAGTTCACGAACTTATGCACAGCTTCATTCCCGATGACACCTATATGAGAAACATTAAAGTAAGGAGCATGACCGCCGTCATCCAATCAAATCTTCCGACCGAATCATTTAAATACCAAATGGAAAAAAATAATCTAGAAGTTCATCGTTATCTTCCAGATTTGGAACCTTATAAAGAAGATATTTTACGTATGGGAGATCCAAGTCTCAGTTACAATGAGAGAGCGATTTCTGCGCGAAAAGTCATGCCTATACAAAATATTTTGTACGCCGGAGATCAGAAAGTAATCCAAGACCTCCTGAACTCAAAATCTCAAGAAGAGGCTGACAACAAGCTTTCCAATGTTGTGGTCAATATAAAAAATGAAGCTGAATATTACAAATTTGCATCGCTCTACCCTAATCTAAAAATATTTGGTCAATCAAACTTCGTGGAAATTGCCATGTCCAGGGGATGGGGAGACTTAGGCTTCAAAATCATAAATGACAGAAAGGCTGTTGGAATCTGGACCGCTCAAGATTACCGATCTGCTATTGCGCAAGCCATCATCGCCGATATTCCTGAGACAATAAAGGCACTCTACAAAGATTCAAAAACGCCTCTCAACTCTATCTTAAATTGGAATTTAAATGGACTGCAAATCTCAGCCTACTTTCAAAGTTTAAAGACGTTGAATCTATTTTTGAAGCAGTCTCAAATAACTGTGAACGATCTCGGCCTTGTTACTCTTGCCTTGGGGAGCGATGGTCAAAAAAGTGAAACTAATTTGGAAGTTCTTCGGACAATTTTGAATTGTCCCAAGCTGGATCTGACAAAAGAAAATGAAGCTCCAGGCATCAAAGCCCTGCTTGCCCAAAATACAAATCCAAATCTCAATAGACAAATTGTCAAAGAACTTTGTGCCAAACGAAAGTACTCCGACGAGCAATGCTTAGCCACCTACAGACCAGAACAGAGGAGATGAAGATGAAAATACTTTTGCAAGTTTTGATAATCACGTTGACTAGTTTCTCTGCCTTTGCAGCAACAGAAAAAATTTGGAGCTGTACCGCCAGTTGCATTTATATAGATGAAGGAAAAAATCAATTGTTCCAATTGGTAAATCCCAAATCTGTTGATGGAGCATTTGAAGGCACAAATCAGAATCGCAGCGAAGCATTTTCAATAATGAGAAAAGAATGCATAGGGTATGCGACCTCCCAAGGGCTAAATACTCAAAAAGTTCATCTTACAAGGGACGTCTCAGCAGAAAGATCTGAGTCCCATTCCGCATCCCAATCCGGCCAAGCCTCTAAAGGGGGAGGGTTGTCGATAATGCTCCTTGGAGGATATCACAATGAGTCCTCTAGTTTTTCAAATTCCCAGTCCGACGCCCAAGGATTCAAATATCATTTACCAAATGTAAATCAGAAAAATGACTGTATTGAAAACGACTATGATCCTACGCAGGCGCCAAACCACGTTGGTCTTTCTGAAGTAAAGGGATAATTGTTGAAGCAGGCAGGCTTAGTACTCCTATTTATTACCGTCTCAAATCTAGCCTATGGGCATCCCTCATTGAAACCGGGATTCCTTGGCAAGGACGAGATTCGCTTGAAACATGAAGAATTTAATCGCATTGTAATTCAGCAGAAAGTAGACCGGGGTTCCCAAATGGCGGATACGGACAAGACGCTGAGCGAACTCCACCACAGAAATATCATTGGTATAGAAATCATGACAGCCGGCGAAGACAAAATGTCTATCATGAGTCAATGGGGTCATTCTATGTTGAGACTAGTGGATGATGACGACGACCCACTCAATGATATTGTCGTGAGTTTTGGTGCAGGAGTCACCGATGACAACACGGCAACGATGCAAAATTCTCGCGCGCACGTGGATGAAAAAATGCTGGCTATCGGTAAAATAGCCTTTGGCTTTTTTACTGGAAGTTACCCTATTTCAATTGAGTCTTTACCCCTATTTGAATTCGTCGGAAAATATGTTTCGGACCAATCAAGACTTCTAGATCGACACATCATCCCCACCACTTCTCAACAAAGAAAAAATATTGTTCAAGCCATTTTTGATCTTCAGAATGGAAAACTCAAAGCTTCCTATTATTTGTTGGGGCAAAACTGTGCGTCACTTGTAAGAATGGTTTTGGCCTACGCAGGACTTCCCTATTTCCCGTTAAAAAATGATTACCCAACAAAAATGGCAGACTATATGACCAGAGCTCTTTGGACTCCCTATCCTATAGTTGAAATGGTGAATCTGCCCGCCGTTACCGCAAAACTTTCAAAATCAATAAATGTGACAAATCAAAGCCAAAATATTTCTCGGCTCGAGATTGAAGATCTGAAAGGCAAGCTTGACGTTTTTGACAAATTGACGCTGTTGAGATTTTACCTTTTAAAATCAAAATACTTTAAAACAGAAGTCCAAGAGTATTGGAGTGAGGTCATCAATTCAAAGCCAGG
>JAYTHU010000129.1:0-1075 GCA_043732305.1 Oligoflexia bacterium | reverse complement strand
AAAGAGGCCGATTATGCGCTTCCTGTGAAAGATAATCATAAAAATTTAAGTAAAGAAATTCAGAATGCATTTGATACAAGGATTGTAAATATTGCTGATTCTGAGCTTTATTTTGAGACTTTAGAAAAAGGCCATGGACGAATAGAAACGCGCAAGTATTCAATTATTTCGGCAGAATTTCTATCGCAAAAAAGCGAATGGCAAGGATTAAAATTCATCGGCAAAGTAGTTAACGAAACATTTCGCGATGGTAAAGACACTCGAGAAACCAGATATTTTTTACTTTCTTTTTCAGGAGTAAAAAGGTTTGCAAAGGTTGTTCGAGGTCATTGGGGAATTGAAAATAAGCTTCATTGGGTCCTTGATGTAACGTTTAGAGAGGATGATTGCAGAGTTCGCAAAGATCATGCCCCAGAGAATTTCTCTACGATTCGCAAACTTGCATTGAACATTTTGCGTGGAGATAAATCCACTAACCTGAGTATTCCAAGAAAACAGGCGCGAGCTTCCAGAAATCCCGAGTACTTAAAGAAGATATTAAATGTCAAGAATATTTAGATGAGACAGCCCTGGGGGATGCCATGGCTGCATGTTGATAAATTATCATCTTGGTACGTGGCCCTCAGTCCTTCTACACATCCCACCAGTTGCCCTCGTACACGCATCATTTCCAAAGGGATTGGCGTGCACGTCGGCTAACTGCTGGCTGCACAGGGTTTGTTGGGTTGGAATTGCCTGGTCAACCGACTGTTGATTGGCTAACTGACCGATCCATTCTTTATAATTTGTTTCTTGCACGGCAGATCCAAGGCTCGCAAACCAATCACGCAGATTATTTTCATCTTCACGAGTGAGTTTTTGGGAATTGTTGCTGCTGTTGAGTTTTCCGTACAGAAAATCTGCGTAAGACTCTTGACAGATCGCCCGACCTTTTCCCTCCTGGATCGCCTTATCAAGGGCTGCAGGTGAAAATACGTCAGCACTTAGCCTTTTGCTGCTGCCGAGAAAGCCAGCCAAATTGGTCATGTTTTCCTTGCCATCACCGGAACTTTGCCCGGAGTGAACCCCAACCGGG
>JAYTHU010000128.1:0-1078 GCA_043732305.1 Oligoflexia bacterium | reverse complement strand
AAAAATAAAAAATAAGAAATAAAAATAAAAAATAAGAAATAAAAATAAGAAATAAGAAATAAGAAACATATCAGGAATGCGTTCGTGAATCGGAAAATAGAGGAAGAGGAAAAAAAGAAAAAATAAGAATGAAAACACATACCATGAAACGGACATTATCAACAAGGTGACCTGCTTCTCGGCGAAGTGTTGAGATTGAATAGTATCAAATGTTGTTATTTTTAAATTTTCAATAAAATCAATTCTAATTTGCATCAGATCCAATTCTGTGCATTGTTCCAACATTTTCATGTTTATTTTGTGAAATTTGACGTGTTTGTGATGATCCAAAAACTCAGTGCGTTCTTCCTCGAAGGTTTCCATGAACTCGGAGCGGGTGGAAGTGATTGTTCGCACGAAGGGTCTGTTACCAGCTTTAATTCCTGTAGGATCACGAAAGGATGTCACTTTGTAGGTGACGAGATCGAGCGATAACGTCTCACACGGACACGAACGCCTTCCTTCCTGGCAACACGTTTCACAGACACCAACGTGGCAATCGAACGAGAAACCAAATCCATGATTGCAATCCAAACAGAGGACGCACACACATGCACAGTTGATATGCCAGGCGCGACGAAAGTCTCGTAACTGGAGGGATAAGGAGAAAATTGAAGAACAATCAGCGCATAGACCGGAAAGGCGGGATCTTTTTCGAATAAACTCTGGTATCATGGAATTGAATGTAGAAAAGCACATTTCAAGGTGGGAATCGATGATAAATAGCTTGAACACTTCCCTGATTGGCAATGTGCGATAATGTACTTGATCCACTTGGGAATCCTTCGTGTCCAATCGGACCTTCTTTTGATCAGTAGAGGGACGGCACAGCGATTTGACGAAAGTTTTAATTATGTGATATAATGCTGGACGAGGGAGAGGCAGACGATTGCGAATAATCTCAGTTCTGGAGCACTTGTCATGACTTTCATTGAGATAACGCGTGGAAGCGGATGGACTGAGTTCGAGGAGAGCTTGGGAATGAGTAAAATGCAAGATAGAAAACTGGACTTTAAGAGGAGAAAGTATGAACGCGGAG
>JAYTHU010000127.1:0-1078 GCA_043732305.1 Oligoflexia bacterium | reverse complement strand
AATCGTACTCCAGGCTCCACCAAGCGGTGTGATAGACATGACCTCGAGTTTACTTTCACGCATGGCTTGTTCGATCCAGTACAAAGTAAAGTTGTAGTAGTGATGGGGAACTAAATGAAGATTTCCCGTCTGTGGTATAAGGAAGATGGCCTTGCCGCCAGATTTTAAGACCCTTGCGCACTCACGAACCATCAGCATCGGCTCAAACACGTGCTCAAGAACTTGCAAATTCAGTATTGTATCGAATGAGTTGTCGGCAAAAGCCATATGACAACCATCGCCCATGACAACAGAGAATTTGGGGTCGGAAATGTCAATCAATCTTTCTGCTGAACTCTCTAGAACGGTCCATTTTTTAAACGTAAACTGTTTATCGGCAATGTACTTGTAAAAATCCCAGCCCCCTACGTCTAGAACATTCCCCTCAACGTTGTTCTTAATTGCAGCAAAAAGCTTGCGAGATCTTACATTCCGGATGAAGTACATGAGGTCGATGATTCGCGGCTTCATACTGCTCATTCAGGTTTTCCCAATCTGTTCGTTCCTGATAAATTTACAGCCATTCAATATTCACTAATTTGAATTTAAACTTGTTGATCGAAACTTGAAATTCATTGGAATTTTTTCCTTGTTTTTCGCTGCCGTTATTTCTGAAAGGTTTTGTGATTTTTATGGAAAATTCGAACCTGACTATCATAACTTACGATGCTGCAAGTCAAGCTGGTTTGGCTCATTCCGTCACTATTGAAAGTGAAAACGTCAATATTTCTGATTTTCAATTGGGGATTCTAAATACCCCAAAGGTGCCACTTGTAAATACCGGACTCATTGAATTAATCCGGTTGTACTTCGAAACATTCGACAGATTTGCAATGACCCAACGGACTTTGTTCAAACTCGAATCCTTATAATTTAGATCCGTGAACCAGTTTTTTAGTTTTAACTCGTTTTGCGATTCGGCGGCAGATTTAACCGAGCTGACAATCGAGAAATGCGTGTAGAAAGTTCTGCGCTCCGAGATACTGATGAGAAATAAGAGATCATCGTTCGAAGCTGGCTGCATAAGTTCACTGACTCG
>JAYTHU010000126.1:0-1078 GCA_043732305.1 Oligoflexia bacterium | reverse complement strand
GAAATTCGAATGGAAACCTTGGATCGTCACGTCAACTATTTCGTCATCGCCGAATCCACGCACACGCAGTCGGGACTGCCAAAACCACTAAATTTTAGACTCGAGAGGTTTAGACAATTTCAATCCAAGATTATTTATGTCGTCGTGAATGACATGCCATTGCATTTGAACAACGCTTGGGCTAACGAAAATCATCAACGCAGAAGTTTGATGCGCGGACTAGTTGGGGCGAGACCTGAAGACCTGGTTATCGTCTCCGATCTGGATGAAATACCCAACCCTCTAAAAATTAGCCTATATAAGTCAAATTATCTTCGCGCCACGTTCATTCAGCGGCTCTTCTACTACAAATTTAATAATGAAGCCTTCAATCCGATTACTCATGAACCAGTGCTATGGCGAGGCTCGCAAATGACAAACTATAGACATCTTGTCAACTTTTTTGGTGATACGCAAAATCTACGAATATACAACCCTACAGGCCCACTCAGATCAATCAAGCGACTGTGGTTGAAGAGATTTAGAAACATGGATATCGACGTCGGTGGTTGGCATTTTTCCTGGGTCATGTCCGATGATCGCATACTGGAAAAAATTAAGAGCATGGCACATCAAGAGTACAACACTCCGGATATCGCATCACTGAAGGCAATCAACAGCGCGCTGCTTCGCGGCGAAGACATACTCAGGCGGGATATATTTTTCCGCAAACTGGATATTGATGACGGTTTCCCTGAATATATAATCGCCAACCGCTTAAGGTTTGACGAATACATGATCAAAGAATCCAACACTAGTTATGCCGATCAAAAAATACCTTTCGAATTTAAAGCGCACTCCAAGCGCGATCAGCTATAGATAATAAATAATGACAACGATCGCATTTCATTCGAACCAACTGTCAGTGCGCGGAACTGAAACTGCACTTTTCGACTATGCAACCTTTAATCAAAAGTTGCTTGGCAACGAGTCGATTATTCTTTATCCGAAAAAAAGTGTAACAAACAATGCCGAAGCAGTCAGAAAATTCGAATCCAAATTTCTGACAATACCTTACAACGACTTCAGTGAGGTGGAC
>JAYTHU010000125.1:0-1081 GCA_043732305.1 Oligoflexia bacterium | reverse complement strand
AGGACTTGGTTAGAAATATTCCTCACAGCGCCTTGGCTACTGGTTACGTTCAGGGTTCCGAAATTGAAGTGCCCAATTTAGACGAGAAAAATACTTTCCGCATCAAGCATCTAGGTAGGAAAATTTCGCTTCTAGATGATCTACGGGCTGGCATTGAATTGTGGAGACTATTGAAAGTATTGGAACCCGAAATTGTCCACACTCACACATTTAAAGCTGGATTGATTGGTCGTTTAGTACCCGGAAATTTCAAACGAGTACACACTTTTCATGGACATCTCTTTGGCGATCAATCCTTTTCCCGACCTGAAAAATTAGTGGTTGCAGTACTTGAAAAATTTTTAGCCAAAAGGACCAACGTGTTAGTCTCGGTTGGAAAGAAAGTTGGTTCAGAACTCCGAGAAGCCGGGATCGGCAAAAATGGCCACTGGCTAAGCATCTCACCCGGTGTGACAAGACTTGATTTGATTGACAAGTTTGCGGCTCGCCGATTTCTAAATCTAGATACAGACTCATTTCTTGTCGGCTGGATGGCTCGAATGACCAGCGTAAAAAACCCTGATTTGCTCTTGGAGGTCGCTAAAGAACTTCCCCAAGTCCAGTTTGTCATGGCAGGGGGCGGAGATATGTTGGAAGAAATCAAATTAAAAATTACGGAAAATATCCATGTAATTGGTTGGGTTCAAGCAGCGATGTTTTGGTCGGCCGTTGATTGCGCTATCTCAACTTCTGATAACGAAGGGATGCCAATCGCCCTGATCGAGGCCCAATTGGCGGGAAAAGTTACAATCGCGACAAATGTAGGTTCAAATTCGGAAGTAGTGGAGAGCGGACTCACTGGGCTGATAACAGAGAAGGACGCAAAGTCTATAGCTACGGCATTGGAATCATTAATTGAGAATCCTCACGCCTTTAAAGCAATGTCACTAGCAGCGCTGGAAATTTCGCCAAAAAAGTTCAGTATGGAAATTATGATAGAGAAGCACATAACGATGTATGAGAACTTGGTCGCGCTAACCTAAAACGGAGATAAACAGGGGCTAAATTGAATTCTAGGGCTTACCTCTTGACCACCTTAAAA
>JAYTHU010000124.1:0-12458 GCA_043732305.1 Oligoflexia bacterium | reverse complement strand
AAAGATCCTCCAACGTTGTGGCTACCTCAACCATCTACATATAAATACCGATGATTTATTCTACAAACTGCCGCACCAAGCTTTTTAACGGAGAGCTGCGCCAATAACGCTATTTCTAAGCCAGTAAGAGGAGAAACTCCAGCATCAACACTGAGATTGGTTGTCGCTTGAACTGAAGCATCTATGTAAATTTGAAATTGAGTTTGAGTGATTGCCTGACCGGATGTGGGGTCTCTTGACAAATAGGAGGTATTCCGATAAAATATTGCAATGGGGAGCCATATCAAAGTATTAATTCTGGTTGGGATTACTCTTGGCTGCGCCGCATGCGGAAAGCTTTGGGGAGGCCTTTTATGGGCTTCGAAAGGCAGTTCGGGAATCGTCTATAGTGAGTTTTTGTTCGTTCCCGCCTCAAATCGCACCCATATGTACAAGGTTCAGATAGATGGAAGTTTGCTTGAGATGAATACCACCAGTCCCCTGCTTGCCGGGGCTCCGATCATGGATAAAAGTGCTCCGATGTTTGCGATGAACGCCAAAACATCCAGTTTTGTTCTCTATGGAGACTGGACGTCGGGCAGTGTCAGTTCAGTCAAAGTGGCTTATGATGGCACGTTGAGTTCCGGTGGTAAGGTAGGCGTTGCCGACTTTGATAATGCAGCTCCCATTATGGATCCTACTGCTCGTTTTGTTTATATGGCAGTTCAAGGTCAGAGAGATATTTTTGGTTATAATGTGAGTCCTACCGGCGTTCTCACCGCAGCCCCGTGGGTTGTTCATACTCATGCAACCGACAAATGTGTTTCTAATGGTGACATTGCAAATCAGATCGCTTTCGATGCCGCAGGAAAATACATGTATGTTGCTATAGATACCCCGGCAAATCGAATAGACGCCTACAATATTGATCAGGTTGATGGACATCTCACTCCTGCCGCGACTGCGTCTTATGCACTAACGGATATTCCTTCGCAAATTTACACAGATCCTTCCGGACAGATTCTTCTAGAACAGGAGAATCAGACTAATCATGTTGTTCGAGCTTGGCTGATCAATCCCGCTAACGGAAATTTAACAAATAATAATAGTGCTCCTTTTAATTTCAGCGGATTCAATGCACCCTATTTCGATGCTACTGGCAAAACATTTTATGTTAATGAAAATCACGCTGCTCGAACAATATCTCTTGATCCCACGACAGGAAATGTCGCATCACTTGGTGACATCACTCCCGTGGGAGTTCCTGCAAATTACGCGACTGATCCCACCTCCACATATTCCGTGATCTCTGATAACGGTCTTTTTCAACTGACGCGTATCAACTACAGCACTCATGACTTTAACATTGCGTCTACAATCAACCTTGCGGGTTTTGTAGCTCTTGACTGCGTTTTTTCTCGCTACACTAGTGCGCTATATTGTCCAAATTATAACAATCCCGGTTATCTCTATTCTTTCAAATATGATTTTAACGCAGGTACTTCGAACGTTGTGGATATAACTCTCGTCGATTCTGTTGGGTGGACGGTCCGTATTTATTCAATATCAGTAGCTCCCCCCTGAAAAGTATCGCGGTGGCGCCCTGAGCGCTTTGTGGCCAGACTAGTTGACACCGCGCGACCCCTTCAATTATTGTTCGCCAAATGGAAGTCAAGCACAGCCCCCTCATGCAGCAATACTGGGATATCAAGAACCAGCATTTAGATAAGATTTTGCTTTTTCGCATGGGCGATTTCTATGAACTTTTTCATGACGATGCTGTCAAAGCGGCGCCCATTTTAAATATATCCCTCACGTCGCGCAGCAAAGCTCAGGGTGTGGATATTCCTATGTGCGGTGTTCCCCACCATTCTATCGGCCCGCACATCAATAAATTGCTCGCGCGTGGTTTGAAAGTAGCAATTTGTGATCAAATTGAAAATCCCGCCACAATGGAAGGTAAGATTGTCAAGCGCGCCGTCACTCGTGTGGTCACGCCGGGTTTGGTATATGATCCTGATCAGTTGGATGCAAAAACATCTCATTATGTGATGAGCCTTTTGAGTAAAAAAAAAGGGCTCTACGATTTAGCCGCAGTAGACGCCTCTTCCGGTGAAATGAAGGCCGCCAGAAATATTTCCGCAAGCCAAGTGATATTGTGGACTCAAAAATTGAAGCCTCGCGAATTTTTATTACCAGAAAACTTCTTTCTGTTTTTCGATCCGCAAACTTTAGTGACAAGCCGTACATGGAGTCCTGGACAAAGTGCGGAAGAGTTTTTGACATCGTATGTTCAGGAGACTCAAGGATCGGAGATTCTACAGACACTCGGCGTTTCGAGTTTGCTTGAGAACTCAGGATTGAAAGTTTCTGAAACATGTTTAAAGCATCTTGAGGTTTTTAAAACCTACGAAAATCAGGAGTCCGGATCACTTTTTGAAGCGATCGATCTCACCGGAACTCCTATGGGTGCCAGGCTTTTGAAATCAAGATTGACGGCGCCATTTTCTGATCTGGAAGTAATCACCCGTGAACAAGATTTGGTTGAGAAGCTTTTCAAAGTTGAGAGGCGAGATGAAATTAAATCCAGACTTGCCCAAGTTGGAGATCTTGATCGTAAAATAGTAAAGCTCAGTAATTCCTTATGCAATTCTCGGGATCTTTTTGCCTTGGCAAAATCTCTCGTTTTGAGTCTGGAAATTTATCAGGAGTTCAAAGAGCAGGTTCCCGATTTTTTTGAAAATAAATCTCTGCTTTTTATAACTGCTGGCGACCTTTGCCGGAAAATTCTCACCACCCTTCAAGATGAGCTTCCCCCCACAACGCGTGATGGTGGAATTATTCGTGCGGGATATAACCCAACACTCGATGAGTTTGTGGACCTTTCTACTCATGCTCAGGCCAAGCTTTCTGAGCTAGAAAATAAAGAGAGAAAAAACAGTGGGATTAACAATCTAAAAATAAAATACAATAATGTTTTTGGTTATTCATTTGAAATCACTAACAGCAATTTAGATAAAACTCCTGCGCACTTTGTGCGTAGGCAGACCTTGGCCGGAGCTGAACGTTTTGTGACTGGTGAACTCAGCGAACTTGAGCAAAAAATTCTGTCTGCTCAGAAAAAACGCTGCGAGCTCGAATTCTCCATTTACAATGATCTTAGAAAAAAGACTTTGGAAAAGGCCCTGGATCTTTTAAGTATCTCGCGCACTCTTGCACATTTAGATCTAGCTTTGGCTTTCGCCAGACTTTCTTACGAGCGGGATTATGTCAGACCACGTTTTGTGACGTCTGGTGTCGGCGGAATAAAAATTAAAAATTCTCGTCATCCTGTTTTGGAATTGCGAAGTCTCGAGCCTTTTATTCCCAACGACATTGAGCTGCCTAAAGAAAATTGTCTGCTGCTCACGGGACCAAACATGGCTGGAAAAAGCACCTTGATGAGGCAAGTCGCGCTTACTGTTTTGCTCGCACAAATTGGATGCTTTGTGCCGGCGACTTCAGCGGAACTGCCATTGATAGACCAGATTTTTACTCGGATTGGTGCCAGTGATAATTTGTCTCGTGGACTTTCAACCTTCATGGTCGAAATGACGGAGACAGCACAAATCATTCGCGAAGCCACGTCAAATTCTCTCATTATATTAGACGAGATCGGTCGAGGGACCAGCACTTACGATGGTCTGAGTTTAGCGCAAGCAGTGCTCGAACATTTTGTGACTGCCATTAAGGGTTACGTGTTCTTTGCCACGCATTACCATGAGCTAACGGATCTGGCACTGGATTACACAAATATTGTGAATGCTCACATGAGCATCGAAGAGCACAAAGAAGGCTTAGTATTTTTAAGAAAGCTCACAAAGGGCCCTGCTAATCGAAGTTATGGAATTGAAGTGGCAAAACTTGCTGGACTTCCGCCGGCGGTAGTAGCAAAGGCTGCAAAAATTTTGCGCCAGCTCACGCTTCGAGCAGATAAAATACACCAAAGAAACGGCTCGGCATCAGGAGAGAATCGCCATCAGCTGGATCTCATTGATCAGTTTTTGATTCCTTCGCTTGAGGGTCTTGCTGCTCCTGATATTAAAGCTGAAACGGAAGCCATTGCCAGATTAGCCAGAATGAAATCTAAGATCAGACAAATTGACGTGAACCAAATTACACCTTTAAACGCGCTACAAATATTAGCAGAATTGCAAACCGATGCCGAGCACAGTTGAAATCACTCCCAAGGGCCGAGACTTTATAAAAAAAGGACACGTTTGGATTTTTGCCAACGAGTTCGTCACAAAAATGCGTGAGCTTGTGAAAGGGTCGTGGGTAAATTTTGAATGCCGTGGCGAGTTCATAGGTTACGGCTATGTGAATGCCAACTCTCTTATTGCGGGCAGGGTTTGTTCTCGCGAGCATTTAGAAACCGTTGCTCCCAAGGGTGCCCCACCTGAATTTAAATTTGTATCCCGCGATCGCGCGAAATTGATCTTCGAACTTATAGATAAATCACTCGAACGCCGCAAAATGACGCAAGTCTGGACAGAAAAAAACGCGCGGACGGCCAGTCTGATACCTATTGGGAGTTTTAGAGCGGTTTATGCCGAGAGTGACATGCTTCCGGGATTGATTGTGGATGTGTACAAGAATTCCCGGAATAGAAAAACCACGGTTGTAGCCTTAAGCAGCACTGCGGGAATGGATGATGCTAAGCAAGATATTCAGAGTGCGATCATGGAAATATTTAATCCGGATGAATTTATATTTCGTGGCGACAGTGCCATCCGTGGACTAGAAGGTGTAGAAAATTTCAAGACACCAGTCAAAGGGGAAGTTGGACCTATCAAGGATGGAATTGTCGAAGAAGACGGAGTCTTCTTCTCTGCAGATTTTATTGACGGGCAGAAGACGGGCTTTTTTATCGATCAGAGAGAAAATCGCCAAGAATTTAAAAAGCTAATTAAGGAAATGAAATCCAGACATCCAGAGCAACAAATCAAAGTTCTGGATCTTTGCAGTTACTCTGGTGGGTGGGGACTCTCGGCTTTAGCTGCTGGTGCGGATCACGTGACGTTCGTTGATCAAAGTGCCGATGCGATCGAACTTTGCAAAAAAGGTATGGAATTAAATAACTTCTCTCTCACCAAAGCTACTTTTGCTAAGAAAGATGTCTTCGAATTTCTCGCCACTCAGGCCAGTCCACAATTTGATTTTGTTGTTTGTGATCCTCCTGCTTTTGTGAAATCAAAAAAGAATCTCACGCAAGCGGAGCAAGCCTATTTCAAGATGAACGTCGCTGCGATCAAAGTCACAAAGCAGTATCTTTTTACCTGCAGTTGCAGCTTTCATATTTCTGACTCGACGTTTACTGAAATTGTCAGCGAAGCTTTTCAAAATCGTGGGACGGAAGCTCAAGTTGTTTTCCGTGGGTCTCAAAGTTCTGATCATCCGTGGATTCTCAACCGGCCCGAAAGTCGGTATTTAAAATGCTTGGGACTGAAAGTCGTTAACAAATAGACTGTAGTCCAGGACGTTGCAAATTCACCGAAGTCTGGATAAACGTTCACGAATATTCAAAAACGTTTCGTTACCGGATTTGACTAACCTTTTTTTATTTTTAATAACCACGACAAAAGTGTTTGTGATGATGGTCTCGTCTGCTACTCTTTATGAGTAAGGGTTGGGCTATGGATAGCTCGCCATTAGGCGCACTGTTCGTGGCTCGGAAAATGTTAAACGTCTCGCTAAAGAAGGGGGAGCAAGGATGCTCAAAGATATTTTAGCTCAAAAAGGTCTCAGTCATAGAGAAGCCGAAGTGGCGGAACTCGTGTCTCGAGGTCTCTCAAACAAAGAAGTCGCAAATCAACTTTTTGTGACCGAAAAAACCGTCAAATTTCATTTGACCAACATCTATAAAAAGATGGCAGTCAAAAGTCGCGCACAACTCATCGTGTGGTGCATGCCCCATGTGGACTTCCTTGGTAACAACAACCAATCAGCTCCAGGTGCAAACACTGCTATCGCGACCACTGTAACTGCTACTGCAGCGGCTCCTGTTTCTCCTCTTGGAGCAACTGGTGCAACTATCAGTAACAACATTGGAAACAACGAAGCCGGTAAGATTTAAGACTTTAGTCAAGTTTGGGGCGGTTATAGCCGAAGATATATATGGATGCAGCTACGCGTAGACAACTTGGTGGTGACGATGTCGTGATGACCGAGTTGGTTTTACCGGGACACACCAACGCATTGGGAACAGTGTTTGGTGGAGTAATTATGAGCTGGATCGATATAGCAGGGGCTATAGCCGCACAAAGACATTCGCGAAAGTCAGTGGTGACCGCGAGTATCGATGATCTCTCCTTTGTCGCTTCGGTGAAGAAGGGGTGGATCGTCCAACTTCGTGCACGAGTGAATTTTACTTCACGTACCAGTATGGAAGTGGGCGTGAGGGTGGATGCAGAAAATCCCCAGACGGGGGAATGGCATCACACCGCATCGGCGTATCTCACTTTTGTAGCTATAGATGCAAACAACAAACCTATTGCAGTCCCGCCATTAGTTCCTGAAGACGACGAAGATCGCAGACGTTTCGATGAAGCCGCCAAGCGAAGAGAACACCGGCTAGCGAACAGAATAAAGAGCAGACCGGAGAGCGTCGTCATAAAATGATATGAGAACAGTAAAAAGCTTTTCCCAAAAGGGCTTTACTATTGCAGAACTAATGGTTGCCGTCGCTATCGGGGGGATTGTCAGTATGGTCTTGGCAACATTCTTCACGTTTGCCGCCGAACAATTCTACTCCCTCATAGATCAGAATGAGGCTGAGCAATCCATTTTGTTGACTTCTTACTATTTGCGATCAGCTTTATCTCAAGCCGTAAAAACGATGGCTGTGGCGGGAGATCCAACTGGTAATTTCGCTAGTGGCACGGCAAACACTTTAGATGGAACTGTTCCTAATAATGTGGGTACCGGATTTTTCGACATAAGTAGAACTTGCACCGAGTCTCTTTGCATAAATAGTTCAATGTCTAGCCCATGGCCGGTTGGATGGCCTGGTGGAACTGTGACGCCTTTAGCTTACTTTGTAAAAGAAAGCGGATTGGGCACTGGGAGTCCTCCAACAAGCCAATACGTCGACACCGGAATTTTCTTTATTCCTCCCCAAGGAACTCAAGCGGGACGTCTTTATATATCTCAATTTCTCGCCTCGGGCGGAGGATCTTTCACTCCTATAGATTCCTCTTTATCAAGTCAATTTTATTTCGACCGGATAGTTGGTTTTGGTTTGGCGACGACAACTTCTTTTGCTACTGGTGCGTCCGGCGCAGTACCGGGATTGCCTTATCCCGCTCTTGCTTCAGTGACTCTATATGTTCGAGCACGCTATTTTAAGGGTGTTAGCTCGATAAAAGATTACAGTTCGGATCCGAACACTGCTGCCGCCGCTGGTTCAAATTTCACGGACATTTCATCTACTATCAATGTGACCTTAAGAGATAATATTTTGGGACTGAGTCTGACGGGGACTGGCCAATATGAGCGACCCGACAATGGACTTTATTTTTATCAATTCACAACACCGACTTTAGAAAATTTTTAAGGAGCGTGGTATGCGAAGTGTTTTGAAGAAACAAGATGGTCAGGCAGTTTTACTTACGGTTATCGTGATCACTACGGTTTTGATAACCTCATTGATTTCAACCTACATTTACACCGCCAATCGACTTCGATATTATGCGCAAATTAAAGAAGCTTATAAAATTGCTGATGCGACCGAAGCCGCAGCAAAAACGGTGAAGGGCGCATATGATCAGGCTATGGCGGTGTACATCGCTGCGGGCGCGAACACATGTCCCTCTGGATCTGTCGCTCCTCAATGTACTCCTGACGAATTGTTCGCCAAGGTTGTATTGCCTACGGGCGGAGTGTGCTTCACAAACGTGGATTCTTCAACGCCGTATTGCTTTACTCCTCAAACAATTGCTGGAGAAAATATTGAGTTTAAACTTAAAGATAAATTTCAAGATCATGAGTTTAATCGAATTGAAAGATTCGCTTCCCGATTAGACAAGTTTTTCTACGGAACTGTGGATGGAGCTTCTACAAAGAATTTTGGTCATGCAGCAAAGCCCTTGAGAAACGTTGCGGGTTTATTTTTTACTAAACCTGGGATGTTTAACTGGTTGATCAATGAGTCTAGATCTTTAGCAGATGGCAACTCTTCGATTGTAATCATTGCAAATAGCAGTGCGCCAGACTGTCATGCTGCTCCTGGAGCTCCGGGCTGCGCGCTCTGCAATCAAAACGCGAGTTCAGCACCCATTCAAGCAGGGATAGGACTACAGAGCTTGTGTCAGTCTTTTTGTGCTTGTCCTTTGTCTTGGCCCGGATGCACCAACAGTTCATGTTCGATTGGCAGCGTTTCTGCTCAAGTCATGCAGCAAGCTTTCAGAATTCCAGTGGCTGGGGATACATTCTGAAGAACATTTAATGTAACATAAGAAACATTATCGGACACATGGAGGAGTTTTCAAAATGAAAATTAAAATGAAATTAGAAAGAGCCCTTTCGTTTAAAAAACAAAAACGAGTTGCTTTCACGTTCTTTTCAGCGGCCGGCCTGGTGGGCTTAATGGCCGTTTATCAGAATTGCTCGATGACCCCTGCCGGGAATGGGCTCACTCTTGGAGCGGCAAGTACGGGCGGCGCAACTTCCAATCCTCTTTCGCTGAGCGTGAATCCGAGCACTGTCAACACTGCATTGAATATACAAATTAGTTTTTCTGCAATCGCAACTGGTGGAACATCTCCTTACACCTTTAAATGGATCTTGAACCAGGCAGTAACTTCGTGCAGTAGCACCTTAGGAACTTGTGCTTTAAATTTTTCAAATGTTGGAACATCTTATTTGAATGTGTCGGCCACTGACTCCGCAGGCCACACCACCTCTTATAATGTTCCCGTTATGGTAAGCACGACGGTGGTTTCTCCATCAATAAGTTTAACCTCCGACACAACATCCATTGCAGCCGGTGGCACTGTTAATCTCAATGCTGCAATCACTGGTGGGCAATCCCCGTTCGTTTACAACTGGGGCATTACTGGTTCGAGTTCACCACCCTGCTCGACTTCCTCATCCGCGTGCGCAGCAGTATTCGCTACGGGAGGCACTTTTTCAGCAGGCGTGACTGTGACTGATGCGAATAATCTTAGCGTCACTGCGCCAGCAATTTCTATCACTGTCGCAAATACTGTTATTGTTCCAGTCCCGCCACCTGTAAGTCTTTCGGGATACAATTGTCCGCTAATTTCATCCATCATTTGTGATGATGCTACGGTTTGTTGGTCCACCTGTTTGGGGCAAGTCACGAAGAATTCTACTTGCACTTGGCATGGATTCAATGCCGTGGCATACACTGCCGCTTGCGCTCTTGTTCCTGCTGTTTCGGCTCCTTACAGTTGTCCTGACCAAGCAAGCTCTGGGTGTGATTCCATGTCTGCGTGTCAGACCAGTTGTGTCGGAGACTTGTCTGTAAGTCCAGTTTGCTACACGCACATGTCTAGTGGGGTGCGTCAACCTGTTGCATGTAGTGCGCTTGGTGGAACATCAGCGCCTGTTTATCTTTGCCCAGCGTCTCAGTCTATAGGTTGCACTTCAGCGTCATCGTGTCCGTCTACTTGCCAAGGGCAAGTTTCGACAACAAGCACATGTCATTATGCTGGACTAGGGGGAATTGCAACTACGGTTCAATGTACCCTAATGGGAACTTATAGTTTTTAAAGACGAGTGACGAGAGGCTTGAATCCCAAGGTTTGAGCCTTTTTTAAATTCTTTTTCAAAATCGAGAACACGTGAATCTTTCCTGACGCGGATCCACAGAGCTGCATGTGAATGAGTCCATCATCTTGGGTGTGTGATTCGTATACAAGAATTTTTTTCTTTTCCAAAATGGCTTTGGCTTCATCGAGTGGAACAGTTTTTCCCATCCCGCATTGTTTTTCACCAGAATCTTTGTAAATAAGAATAGTGTCTTCTTTTTTTGGTGCAGGCACTACTGGCGCAGGCACTGCAGCTGCGGAAGCCACCTCTATCAGCGGTTTTTCATTCTCGGACATGTTAATCGTTTGAGTGGATGCTTTGTTTTCTTCTGCGGTGGGACGAGCAGGAATGTTGCTGCATTGACCAGAAGAACAACCACTGATTAATCCCATGGTAGTTGCGAGCGCCAAAAGTGCAATAGTGAAACGAGTAGTCTGAGCGATTTTTTTTACCATTTTAAGCTTTCAGTTTCTGGATTATACCAATCGATGTGCAGTTTATAAAGATTCGCTTGATTGCTAAAGATCATAACCGATGAAGTTTTGGCATCAAGTGCGGGGCTGGCGATCACGCCATTTCCCGTTAAATATTGTGCTTGTTTTTTTCCAGAATTCACTCCAACGGCCGTGACAAAGCCATCACTCTCGCCAAAGATAGCTAACCCACGATGCACAACAACTTGAGTGGGAATGCCATATTTTTCATCGAACACATATTTCCAAATCACGGCACCGGTATTTTTATTGAGCGAGTAAACCGCATGTTCAAGGGATGGAAAATAAAGTCTATCCCCTTCAATGGTCACAGCTACGGATCCGCCTTCTTCCATTCTCCACTGCACTTGGCCGTCGGTTCGACTGAGACAGTAAAGAGCTCCGTCGTAACTTGACACCCAAATGTTTTTTTCATCGACGACAGGTGTACCGTCGACATCGACAAATTTCAAATTGGTTGAAAGCTTGCGCTCCCACAACATTGTTCCGTCGATTAAATTCACGGCCACTAAATAACCGTCACTGAATCCGCCATAAATAATATTTTTATAAACGGTCGGGCGAGCTGCTCCACGAATGCTGAGTGAACTGACTTCTCCCCGATTGTAATTCCAAATCTGTTTTCCAGTTTTAGCATCGAGAGCATAGAGAACATTTGTCCCAGAAATAAAATAAACTACACCCTGAACAACTTCAGGTTGGCCGAGATTTTCTGATCGAGTAGGAAAAGCCCAAGCGAGCTTTCCATTATTTTTATTGAGTGCGTAGAAGTTTCCATCGCTCGCACCAAAATACACAAAGCCACCGTCAACAGCAAAGCCTGACTCAACTCCGTTGAGAACTTTAAAACGCCACTTTAAATTTCCGCCAGTTTTGGTGTACGCAGTAACGCCGTCAGTTCCGTTGCCCTGATAAACGGTGTCACCATCAATCAAGGGAGCTGTGCGCTCACTATGACGATACAGATAATTCTCTTCCGCTGGAGTACTGCGCGACCAATCGGTCGTAAACTTGGCTTGCTTCGCTACTGGCGCTGCCGTTGAACACCCCATCAGCAAACCCAGCAAAGGTACCAGGTACCTTTTTGTCCATATCTGCGTCATTTTTAGGATCATTTCATGAGTCTCAAGTATTTTTTGGCAGTCTTTGCCACTTCAGGATTTTTGCCGAGACCTTCGGCTTTTTTATAAACTTGCTCTGCTTTATCTTTTTGTCCGAGGCTCTCATAGCAAAGACCTTTTTCTAAATACGCATTGCCATGCATGAACGTCATGTCTCCACGCGATTCAATGGTGGTCCATTGTTCGATGGCTTTGTTGCAATCCCCTTTACCTTCGTAGGCCACGGCCAAGGCATTTAACACCATGGCGCGAGTTACGGGTGTGGATCCGCTTGATTTTACTTTTTCCAGGACTTCGACGTTAGCGCCATATTTTTTAAACTGATTATTGATGCGCGCAAACTCGAGCGCCGCAAAAACTCCGGCTTGAGTGGAAGGCTCTGTCATCACCACGTTTTTCAAAGCTGTTAATGCCGGCTGATAAGCCTCTTCAGTGGGTTTTGCGACTGGGAGCGGAGGTGTTTTGATTCCCGGTGGACTGGGCGGAAGTTCAGGGGTTTCTAACTTTTTCACTATTTTTTCTGCGCTAAACAAAAGATTTTGCGCTTTTGATTCGCGAGCGTCGGAGTAAACTCCCCATCCTGCCCAGCCAATTCCGAAGATAACGAGCGCTAAAACGATCGAAATCATCAAGTTTTTGTGTTTGAAGGACCATTCCGCCAGTTTTGTAGTCTCTGTGATGAAGGCATCAGGGCGTTTGAGGTCTGCTTTGGTCAGTTTTTCCACGGCTTTGTCCTTTTTTTTAATATCGTGTTTGCAAGTTTCCATAAAATAAGAGAATTTGATTACTGTCAATAATGGAAGTGCTCGTGTGGCGGAATTGGTAGACGCACAGGACTTAAAATCCTGGGCTCCTCACGGGGCGTGCCAGTTCGATTCTGGCCATGAGCACCAACTCCTGGGGTTTACCTACCCCATGCTACCAAGCCCAACTGCCAAGCTTTCTCAAATCTTCGAACCCAAATCCGAAGATCGAATAAGTCGAAAAATTACGAACCACCTAAAGGTGGTTTTTTTGTGCCTGGATGTTGCCGTTTATGATTTTCGCGGGC
>JAYTHU010000123.1:0-1089 GCA_043732305.1 Oligoflexia bacterium | reverse complement strand
AAGAAAACTATCGAGCCATTGGTTCCAAGGCCTGAAAAGTTTTGGATTGTTGGCCATTCGATGGGCGCCATCCTTGCCCTGAATTATGCGATTTCAGAGACTTCTCGCATTAGGGGAATCGTACTGATCAATCCGCCAATTATCGCATCCAAAAACGATTTGGTAGAAGACTTCAAAAATAATAGTTCTAAGACCATGGTTATAGTGACCTTTAATAAATTTTGGGGCAAAATAGTTTGTCGAATGCACGAAATGTTTCCGCTTATGTTTCGCCCGTTTTTGCATATAATAGAACCAGATCTTCCCGTTGAAGTCGCTATGGATGCAATTAAGCATACATTTGAATCTTACTCAGGCTCGC
This sequence comes from Oligoflexia bacterium, assembly GCA_043732305.1. GTDB lineage: Bacteria > Bdellovibrionota > Bdellovibrionia > JABDDW01 > JABDDW01 > JAYTHU01. The sequence goes on along the minus strand of JAYTHU010000123.1, from coordinate 728 downwards.
TTGAAAATGTGCTGCAGAGCCAGAAGTTCTTAGACCTAATCCGCTTAACTGAAAAAACCCCGATTTTATTAATATCAGCCAGTGACGATGCGTATGCGAAAAATTCTGAGTTGAAACAACTCAGCAGTTATTCGAATATCACCATTAAGGTTCTTGCTGGCAATCATAATTTTATTTTGAATACACCTGACGAGGCCATCGCCGAGATTGAAAACTTCCTACAGACGGCGCGAAATTAAGCTTGTGTTCGACCTGGTTTTAATTGAAATGATGTTTCAGTGCATACGTTCAAGCGCCCTAGCCAAGCGACGATCCGCATCCTTGGCTGCTTCAACAAGTTTCGGATCACCTAGAATTTCCATCAATACTGTGGGCTTTGCCAATTCAACAGAAATTTTTCCTTGCCCGATGTCTCGAATAACAGCATTGCACGGAAGCAGGCTCGCAACATCGGAGTTGGCCTGGTAAACGTCATAAGCCAGCGCCGGATTGCAGGCCCCGAGAATTGTAACCGGGGCAACCTGTTTGCCCAGCTTTTCTTGAAATTTTTCGTGCAAATCCGTTCGATTCAAGATTCCGAAACCCTCGGTCTTTAGTTCTTGAGTGAGCGCTAGAATTACGTCTTCAAATTGGCCGTTCAGTTCTTTTTTGAAATTGATTGTATGCATTTTAGTTCCTTTGTGTTGGGTGTTGAAATCTAATTCACAGGTCGTCTCGACAAAGACTTT
>JAYTHU010000122.1:0-1090 GCA_043732305.1 Oligoflexia bacterium | reverse complement strand
TGCTCTATGCATTTATCATAGTCAAATCAGTGAGATAATTTTTAGTCAATTTCCATTTACACGAGTTTTGGACAAATTTGCCTAATTTAACTCCGTTCATTACGTTTCCGAATGGCCATTCGTTGAGGCAAACATAAATCGTGAAACCGCAGCGCTCAACGAATGAAAATTGAACGAATCTGCTTACAACACAAATAAATCAACGAGTTAATAGACAAGTGCGGGATTCTATGGACAAATTCGCCTTATTTCATTTGCGTCCATCTAAAATTATCCACGCCCCATAAAGCTGAATCGCCTCACGCAATTTTTTGGGAGATAAGTAAGGAAGGCCAAATTTGTGCAGAGTCGTTGCCCAAAACGGTTCAACACTTCTGATGTGCGCAAATTGTCGAGATTGAGCCGAAGGGAAAAAATGCTCGTGCCCCGGAAATTGGTCGTTAGCAAGTAATTTTGCTGAACTTAGTAGTCGATCAAATACGCCGCTCAAGTATACAATGTCACGCAATCTCTCGCCATATTTCCAAACTGGAACCTCGGGACGGTTCCAATATGGATTTGACCATTCTAACAACTGATCCCACCGTGCACCCATTAGTGTCGTCAATGGTGCATGTGTTTCGAAATAAATTCTTAAGCAATAAGATTGCTGCCAGTTCTGCGTAATGTTTTCAAGATATTCAAGCAGTGCTTTGATCTTCTCGGCGCTTGTGTCATCAATCTCAAAGTCCTTGTTGGGTGCTGTTTGAATGAATTGACCGCCTTTTGTAATCGCGAAAACGTTTCTTCCACCAACCAAGTCTTGATGTAGCTGAAACACTCGGCCAAGAAAAGGTACTAATGTCCGTTTGTTGCCTGACAAACCTTCACAACAAAAATGCAGTTTATTTGCGTCATCTTCTGAAAATGAGCTCAGGGTTTTTGCTTTCAAAGCAGGACTCACCAAATTCGCAAGAAGTTTATCGACACGGTCCACATAAGTAATTGATAGTTTCATTTTGCGATAGTTAGCAATTACTGCTTGGGCAGCTCGTTCCAGTGTTATGCCATTGAGAACTCTTTCGGCCGTAGTTTCGCGGGCGCTGTTTTC
>JAYTHU010000121.1:0-3973 GCA_043732305.1 Oligoflexia bacterium | reverse complement strand
AAGAACTTGTTTCCGAAAAACTAAACGCACGGAGCGGCAAAGAGACAAAAATCTTATCTGCCATATTAGAGAGAAAGGCCATCGTCAAAATCCTAAATCACATGGGGCTTCCAACGTATCCGCCAATCATTCACCCAGCCCGTGCTCCGCCACAGACAGCGTGGGATCTGAACTAACTCTCAATATGTACTTTCTCGGAGATGAGCGGATCACCGCAAGATGGCAGAGCCTTGCTCAAAATTCCCGGCCTTCCAAGAACCTGCTCCACTAAGACGAAAAAGCTCCGCCCCAATCGCGATTTTAACTCCCAAAAGCGACTTGGACCCGGCCAGAATCAGTCCGTAAGCCCAGCACTCAGCTCAAATCAGAGCCAACTATATGCTTTAAATTCCCTATGCATTGTGACTACTATGACAATTTTCTTCAACTATTTGTATCTTGGGAACAAATGGACAAGGTAATACTCCAGTGTGGCGAAGCTCGCGATTGGCAGCACTAAATATCACTTTAAACGGTGAGAGGAAATGCTATGAAATCCAATGTACAAATGTCTGAAACAACTAAATTCATAAAAGAATTTTTTGTCGGATTTGGCGTGGGGTTGCTCATTGCAGTTTGCCCACCCCTCTGGATCATACTCCTCCTTCTTAATGCGGACCAACGCCCTCGAAAGCCACAAATCACTCAGGTCACTTTCATTGACCAGCGGACATTGATTCTCAACCTTGAGCTACACAGTAATATGAAGAGCGGCTCGCCCTACTTAGCTTCGCCTCAGAAAGGGAGATTGAGCCGCGAGTTTGCTTGAGGTTTTCTTGCCGGTGATTTTATTTTGGGTAAGCTCTTTATCCATTGAGCTAGTGCCTTTTTTGTTGTCATAGGCAACTCTTCATAACAATAAGTTTGGTCTACCACTTTATTACCTGAAACCATTTTAGAATATTCTAAATCTGAGCAAGCTCCTATATTTTTTGCCGGGAGAAGAATGCTATCTAGTTTTTGTTTCAATTCTGTTGCAAATTTTGGGCTGAGCTTTCCTTCTCCCAAAACATTGCCATTCAAACTGGCCTGGGTATGATCATCGTAAACAGAGTGGCACTTAGCCCCGCTATTGAAGCAAATTGTATAAACAGTCGTAGGTGTGGGAGCCGCCAAAGATTTAAGTGCTAATAGGAATATCCAAATCTTCATTTCACAGACTCCGCTTTAGTTGGCTTTGAACTATCAAGTGATGATTCTGGTTGTTCAGCCACGTCTTGAAAAAGACGGCAAGGTCTAATGTGTTTAGGCAGATTTTGGCAGTTAATTGAATCGCTGATTGACGGTTGGCCTATCCAGCTTGCCAATCGGATCAAATCGCTTGAGTGCGAATCATTTGATTGCTGCTTAAAATTTTTCTCTCCAATTAATGCACTTACGCAGACCTCGCCTAGGTATGGACTCAAAAGAGAAAAAGTTTGTAAATCTTCAAGTAGAGGTTTTGGCTTGATAGCATTCATCCGGTTTGCAATGACCTCTTGCCCAAAGAGATCGGCAAAATCTTCGATTGTATTTTTGGTGCCATCGCAATCTTTGCGGGTGGAGTACCAGGCTTGCTGTACTTGGGGTAAAGACTGGAACCTGCGATTTTGTGGATTAAAACGGTCAGGAGTTTTAAAATTGCGCTGCTTATAACTTGGATTTTTCTCCAAGCACTCAAGAGTTCCAATAAAGGGATGAGATTTACGATTGGAAAGCCCCTGAGAATCCACTCCAACTATTCCTTCTTTAATATCCTTAGCATCCATTCCGTAAATGAGTGTTCCACCCTGAAAGGATCCTGGTTGCCTGTATTTCAATACCACGCCTTTGATATTTTCAGAGACCCTCCATTGATCAATGGGATTAACGTGAGCCAAAGGCAAAAAGGCAGAACAACCATCAATGGAGTGCCCCAGCTCGTGAGCGAATGTCTTTGCCAGTTGATAAGGCCCAGCTCGGACATCCGCGGGGCAGATATCCACTCGCTGATAGAAAGGACGATATGCCGCCCCTGTTACGGGGACATTTCCTTCCATCATGCACTGATTTGTTAAATCGGGATCGGTTTGAACTACATTAAGTTTTGCCGTACTGAGCCGTTTGTACAGATGCATTTCATCTTGATTGAGGTCTTCGAGGCTGCGGCCATGAAGAAAGGTAGCAATAGCCACATTCTGAATCCTATCAAATTGCTCTTGAATTTTTTGAATCTCATCCGTTGTTAGGGGAGCACGAAGCTTCGCTTGGGCCTGCAATGCCTCGGCACCATTGCCATAGTAAGTAATAGGATTAATCATTAACCCACCTCCTGGAATTTCGATGAGAGGGGTTGGGTTCCGCGTAAACGTATTACACAGGTTACTATTGATTTTCCCATCGACACAGACTGGAAAAATCATCGATGAATCCTGTGCAAAAGCTCCGCTCAATTCAATCAAGAATATGAATAGAAACATATTTATAAGCTTAACATATCTATCCGTTTAAAAAATCGAGTTGTGTATTTTGATCACAAAACCAACCTAGTTTCCTGCTCACTCCAGACCATGGCCCAGTCGCAGAATAATGATATATGGTGAACGGCAAAAATCAGGTTATTATTATGAGGGGAACGGAGGGCTGAATGATTTTCTTCATCATAGCAGGCTTATGGGCGTTATTAAGAGGGCGCATGACCATTGCTCCAAAAGTTGTGCTGATTGGTAGGCAGGCTAGGGTCTATGGAGTAGTCCTTTTACTTTATGCATTTCTTTTAATATGGCCTGTAAGCCTTGCACTTAGGACAATCTTTCCGGCAGCAGCCAGCGATACAAGCTCAGGGCTCTGGAGTTTCATCAATGTTGTAGTGTTCCTAGCTGTGGCGTTTGGGACCGCTCTAATTTGTAGAAAAATAAAACTACCAACTGTTGATAAATCTAAAGAATGCTAAAATTAAAAGACAGTAGAGCCTCGATAAAGGCAGCGATTGAACTTCAGATAAAAGTTGGTCAGCAAAAATTTCTATCAGGAGAAGTTGAGAATTCAAAAAATTTCTTTGATGGTTTTGAAGCCCTCAAGTCCGAATTCCAAGGTTGGACAAATCACAATGTAACTTTACTTAGAGCAAAATTTGATGATGAAGAACTAATCAAAGAATACAAGCCTCGGATAAGTCTCGCGTCTTCCTCGTTAGTTTACGATCCGCAAGACATCATGGATGAATATGAAGATTTCAAAAGGGGCGTGGCTCAAAAAATATCCACTCTCATGAGTATTATTGGAAAACTTGATCTCTTTGAAGAAAGGCCCCACTTTGGAACTTCCAGTGGCAAGCTAGATAGCATGCATCCAAAAATCATAGAAGTGTCTGGAGCATCTCTGAAAAATGGAAACCTAAGAGCTGCCGTGATGGATGCATTCATTGCTTTAGATAAATACGTTCAAGCAAAGTCGGGCAATTCTAAAGCAATCGGAGCAAACCTGATGCAATCTGTATTCTCACCTAGTTCGCCAATCTTGAAGCTATCAGAAAATAATGAAGAGCAAATGGGTTTCATGTATTTATTTACGGGGTCAGTCAAAGCCATAAGAAATCAATACGCCCACAATGTTGTAAGTCCATCCTCGGAACAAGAAGCAATGGAGTGGCGAGGTTTTGCATCGGCACTGTTTAGACTCGTGGACCAGTCTGAAAAAATCTAACCTAAAACACAGCCCTTATACTCTCTAAAGGTTTTTGGATACACTATCCGTAGTAACTGTATATACCACTCTTCTTCAAACATAATAATGCGATCCGCCATAAGAATGTGGTATCTAGTCTTATAGGGAAAACTTAGCCAATTTCAAAATGGTGCCATCCACCACCCGCCATTAATAAAAATGGGCAAGACAAAGCCATCAAAAAAGCGAAAAGCTTTCTCCATGGATGACGCTCCTATTGTGAGATTAAGAAGCGGAGAGGAGAGTCTTC